>CAIRHD010000331.1 GCA_903878265.1 uncultured Bacteroidales bacterium
CACAGCATTGAACCTTGAACGCAAAGCATTGAACCTTGAACGCAAAGCATTGAACAATTGAACGCACAGCATTGAACCTTGAACGCAAAGCATTGAACCTTGAACGCAAAGCATTGAACAATTGAACGCACAGCATTGAACCTTGAACGCAAAGCATTGAACCTTGAACGCGAAGCATTGAACAATTGAACGCACAGCATTGAACCTTGAACGCGAAGCATTGAACATTGAACCTAAGAACACCCCAAAAAATGAAAACCAAATTATCCATACTTATATTTTCCATCCTTTCAATACTGATTGTTTCCTGTACCGAAAAAATCGATATCCAGCTCGACGACAGCTACTCGCGCCTTGTGGTTGATGGCTCCATTACCACCGACACAATGAGCCATTCAGTGGTTCTAACTTCCACATCGAGCTACTTTTACAACCAACCGGCTCCACCGGTAACCGGTGCTTTGGTAAGCATTTCTGACGGCACTCAGAATTTCAACCTTTCTGAAACCTCTCCTGGCATTTATCGCACCTCACCGGATGTGTTTGGCATTCCTGGCAAGGTTTATTCGTTGAACATAAAACTTGCAAATGCCATCGGCGGATATTCCGATTATACTGCCAGTTCCACGCTAAACCCTGTTACCCCAATGGATTCGGTAACGTTGAAGTTCCATCCCGAATGGTCGAAAAAGGGGATTTGGGAAGTGAAATGTTATGTTCAGGAACCGCCAACCGTTGACTTTTACCGGTTTTTATTGTCGAAAAACCAAACAATGTTTACTGACACCCTCGATGAATGGATTATTACCGATGATATGTTTTACAATGGAAACTATACCAACGGCCTGCCGATTGGATATTTGGATCAGGGTTCCACCGAACAAGGCTTGAGGCCGGGCGATACCATTACTGCTGAGGTAAATAGCATAGGAAAAGAATACTTCAATTTTCTGATGGAAGCTCAAACTGAATTATTTGGTTCAAATCCGCTTTTTAGTGGCCCGCCGGCAAATATTAAAGGAAATATCAGTAACGGCGGCGTTGGCTTTTTTACCGCTTACTCTGCAACCCGCTCGTATGCTATTGCGCCGGAGTTTGGGAAATAGTTATTGGTTAATGGGGAAATGGTTAATGGTTATTGATTAAGGGAAAATAGGGGGATAGAAAATGGTTATTGGTTAATTCTACTTTACCATAATATAATTCAAACCACAATAGGCACAGTAGGCCATAGTAGAAATACAGTTTTCAACAATAGTGTTGATTTTCCAATTTCTCGAATACCGATAGGTATGTATTTTCTGCGCCTTTGAATTTAAGACACTTGCTTTTTTTACTTTTCTTTGTGCTCTATTGTGTCTATTGTGGTTCAAAATCTTTGTACGGTTCATTTTAGTAAAGTAGAAATAAGTGAAAATATAGAATAGAAAACTCAGATAGCAAAGGATTATGCACGAAATCGAACCTCACTACAACTGGCAAAACCTTTACACAGCAGCCGAGGATGAGCGTTCGCCCTTTTATGGGCGCGAGTACAGCGAATTTGAATTCACCGGAAAGGTGTATAATTACCTCCTTCACCCACAATGGGACTATATTGGTTCCGAAACACTTTATATAAAATTGCTCTTTACCGATTACGAAAACGGCTATTGTATTATTGAGCTTATCGGCGAATGGAACGATTGCCTGTACAACGATATTATGTTCCTGTACCGCAATGTGGTTGAGCACTTGCTTGAAAACGGCATTACCAAATATATCCTAATCGGCGAAAATGTGCTCAATTTTCATCATTCCGACGATTCGTATTACCAGGAATGGTTCGATGAATTGGAAGATGGCTGGATTACCTGCATCAACTTCCGCCACCATGTTATTCAGGAATTTGAAGCAGGGCACCTCGATTATTATCTAGCGATGGGAGGCAAGTTCGATAAACTCCCTTGGCGCACCGTTTCGCCTCAGAAATTATTCTTTATTGTTGAGCAAATGATAACACGCAGGTTGGGCTGACCCGCCATTAATTAAAGCATTCCGTTACTGACTTCAATGCTGAGTCCACTGCGAAATGTATTTTTTGCCACAAAGTGTTATACTGAGTGCCACATTGAGCTTGCCGAAATGCCTGCCGAAGTGCCACTAAATCTCTAAGTTGCACAAAGTTTAAACTATATATTAACACTTCTTTGTGAGCCTTTGTGTCGTTGTGGCTTAGTGGCGCGTCTTCATTTTCGGGTTCTCGAAGCAGACTCAAGATTCTAGTTTTTATAATTGAGAATACCATCACTTTATGGCGCAAAGGTATAGTTTCGCTTCTTACTGATGTGAATAGTTAGTAGTCGTTTAATCCTTTTCGATCAAGAATTTGCTGCATATATTTTTCAACCCTCATCTCCCGGGTTTTGGATTGTTTGGCTTCTGAAAAATAGAGAATGTATGCCCTTTGCCGTCCCGGTGTCAATGCATAAAAAGCAGTTTTCAAGGCAGGGATTTCATCCAATTTGTTTTGAAATTCTACGGGGACGATGAATTCTGATGCCTTTTTAAAACTCACTTTCAACCCAGATTTTTGCACTTCCATGGCTTCATAAATATAGGCTTTCAATATGGTTTCCATCTTATGTACTTCCTTAACATTGGTGAACCTGATCTGACGCGATGCCTGTGTATTCTTCGTTTGTTCGATCAAAATGCCATTGGTATCAGATAACAAAGCACCTTTGAAAAACAAAAGCGCACAGTATTCTTTAAAAACATGTATCAAAACTACGTTGCTTTTCTGATACGTGTAACAAGGAACACCCCACTTCAATTCCTCTGTCAGCCCACAGTCAAGCACGCACATCCTCAATTCCTTCAATTCTTCCTGCCACTTTTTGGCCTTGCTTACATATTCATCAACTATTGGATTCATCTGCTTTTAGGTTACTGTATCATATTTCAATTTGTTTGCCATGCATTGTAATCGGTTGAGGTTTATTGACTGACCTCTGCTACTGTTCCAATCCTTGCGCATTGAACTACAAATCCAAATCATTACATCATTCAGCAGGGATTTGTGCAATAGCGGGGCTTCTGAATTATTGGTTTTATTATTACGGCACAACCAGCAAATGTATCAAATATCAATCTGCCATGCGATAGGGCGGTAGCGGCGTAAGGGCTAACTCACAACAAATAAACAAAGAAGACCGGCATTCCCGGGATTCTTTGTTATAAATAGATTACTGCGGCTTGTAGCAATTTATATTTCACTTTACCACGCGAAAGGATTCGTGCAGCATCGGGGTTTGCAAGAAATAAACATATGATTTATTTTGCTTTTTTAAGAATAGCAAAACAAGAAGCATAGCCATTTGGTGAAACACCATAAACAACTGACCCCTCTAATTGCCATCCATAGCTTTCAAACTCTTCAATATATTTCACAAAAAAATTGAAATCATACCATCCTTTGCTATCAATAGGTAATTCAACATGTTTGAAATCGTTTGATGTACTTATATTCAGCCCTTTGCCATTTCCGGTTGTTTGAGCCAATACTGTCATATATTTATACTGACCGTCTGCTGGTCTGAATGCATATATTGAAAACAGACAAGTAATCAAAATAGTGGCTGTAATAAACGCTAAGAGTTTTTTGTTTGTTTTGATTGTTTCCATTTCTTCATGTCTTTAGTTGATGATTTATTATAAGTATTTAGTGGTAAAAAATCTTTTCTTAAACATCGGCAAAATGTTCTTAAGAATTAGTCCTGAATATGCTCTATATTCGAATTAGCGATCATTCTTTTGCATTGTTGGTAAAGGATTCTTTATTGCCTTCAGTTGTTCTTTTCTGTTTATGATTTATTCATCCTTATTATATTCCTCTTAAACAGTTAGTCTGTCAAATATTTATCTTAAAGCAATATTGATGTTTGGATTTGTTTTTCTGCTATGCGTTTAAATGTCTTGGCCGCTACAAAAGCCAAAATTAAATGCATGTATCCTAATTGCGAAACTCTATTTTCACAAAATAGCTTTGTTCTTCTCATTGTAATCATCTTTCAACAATTTCCAAGCTTTTGCTTTATCCACACTTAATGGGGGTGAAATATTGGGTAGGTGAAATTTATTTTCCGACTTTATTTCATCATCTTCAAATCCCAAATACTTTTTTTCTTCTCCAGTTATAGTGTTAATATCTGCAAAAGTAATTTGGTCAGCCTTATTTTCCAAAATCCAATGAATTATTGATTTGTAAAGACTTAATCTTATTGAATGATCAAAGATTGCTTTAGTGATCTCCTTTTCAATCACTATTTGCTTACGATACATTGTTATGAGTGTAGAAATAACAATACCTATAAGCAATAAAAATAAAAAAGTGCCTAAGTTTACTTGATAATAATGTATTATGTCAATTTCGCTATTTATTTTTTTTGCAATTCCATAATAGAAAGAAATGTTTGGTAAGAAAGTAAATAAAATTCTGCGGATCAAACCAAAAGACTTAAATGTCAAATCCTTCTTATACCATTCAATTATTGATTTTGGAATAAATGGTTTCATAAAATAAAGTTTAAGTTAAATCTAATGCATAAAAATCAACCATATGCTTGTCTTCATGAGTCATCCAAGATTGCCAATTGGGCTTAGATCTTTATTGAATTTTTCTTTACAAACCGTTATTGTTCTTAAAAAATAAAAACCAATTGTCAGATTACAGACACTTTCTCGTGTTGCTTTTACAACTTGCCGCCAATATATTTTTCCCGACAAAGATATACTACTTTTCCCACACATCCAACTCTTTTCAATTTTTATTCCATTTCGCAATCTAATGTAGGGGCATTTAAAGTCACCCCAACACTACGGCATATAGTGTATCAGATCACACCATCATTATCTCCACTTCCCCTTCCAAATCCTTATCGTTGTTAACAAACAACAGGTATTTGTTGGTGGGTGCGCCGAGGGATGCGGCGGTTATTTCGGCTTCGTCGCCTTCGGCTATTTCGGTGGGGTTGGCTGGGGCGGCTTGGTTGGCGGAGGAAGCGCCATAATAGCAAACCGGTACATCGCCTGTGTTGGTTACAAGCAAGGTGTCGCCCAGCGCGAAATTGATATTGGCCACAGCCGTTGCAGAGGCTGGCACGGTGAGGGTGTAGGCTTGCGCGGTGTCGTCACCTGCCTGTTTGTGCTTATCGAGGGTAATAATGCTTTGGTCGAAGTATAGGCGTATTTTTTCGGGCTGCCCGCGGTGGTGGTCGGCTATCATCAGCAAGTTGTGGAATGCAAGGTCTTTTATTTCTTCGAGGTTGTCGTCCCATGCCGAGCGGGTACTGCTAGTGCTGCCCTTTTTCTCCAATTGCTTGTTGCGGGCTATGATGTAATTGCTTTGCAGGGTGGCAAATTCGTCCTTTAAGGCTTGCCCCAGTTGATCCTTATGGTTTTCGGAAGCGGCCAATACAGTGGCAAAAAGGTTGTCGATATTGCCTTTGGTGATGCGGTTGTACGCGCTTTTGCCTTGCGGGAAAAACTCGTGATACTGTACCGAACCTTTCGGGAAATGCACCATCACTTTGGGTTCGAGGGCTGATATGCTGTCCTTAAACTGTTGAATAAGGTTGTCAACCGTCATGGTATCGGAGCCTTGCTGTGCCAGGTTTACGGCGGTGCCTGTTTTGCTAGCCGTGAGCCTAGCCAAACATTCCTCGAAAGGCGTGAGCAGTTCGCCGAAAGGCGCACCAGTGGCGGTGGCTTGTTTAGTACGGTTAAAGTGGTCGTTGAAAAATTCGACAATCAGATCCCTGCCTACTTGTATGTTTTCGAGGGGCAACGCGGCATACATTTCAAGTTGTTTCATGTGGGATAGTTTAAGGGTTTTAACCAAGTGTAATAACAGTGTAAAAGTAAGCCAATTTTAAAGTGAATGCAAGTGTTTTTTTAAATAAAACCATATTTAATTATTGGGCTTAGTTTTAGTCCTTCGCCACAAGGCTAAAGGAATTTGTTTGGTGGCACTTTGTACATGCAATGCGGCAAAGGCAGTATTATTAAAATAATAGCATAGGGCAGCACAGAATTGCCATATTATTATTGTATATATACCATCTATCACTGATAAGTATGAGCAAAACATTTGTATATATACTACCTATCACTGATAGGTATGAATAAAACATTATATTATATACCACCTATCACTGATACGTATGAGCAAAACATTTGTATATATACCACCTCTCACTGATAGGTATGAACAAATCTTTTGTATATATACTACCTATCATTGATAGGTATGAGCAAAACATTTATATTTATACTACATATCACTGATAGGTATGAGCAAAACATTTTATTGCATAGTACTTCTTAGTTCAGCGTTTCAATAAATCATTTTATTATCTGCTATTTATAAATGGTAAGTGCTTATAAACTAAAATATTATAATCAAACCACAATAGGCACAATAGGCCACAATAGGTATCGACTCTCGCTATGTTTCCCCTCCCCTATTCTCCCTACTCTTTTTACCTTTCCAATTCACCCCTCTCCCAATCTCCTTTCTCCATTTTTCCCCTCTTCCAGTTTCCCCTCCCCTATTCTCTTTACTCTTTTTACCTTTCCATTTCAACCTGCTCTCAATCGCCCTTCTCCTTTTCTCCCCTTTCCTAGTCTCCCCTCTCCTAATCTCCCAGTCTCCCCTCTCCCAGTCTCCCCTCTCCACTTCCGCCCTCACAAACCACCTCACCTTCCCCCGCCCGGATATCTAACCATAAAAACAAAACCGTTCTTTTTATACAACACTTTCATTGCTGGCAGTATATGTTTCCATTGGTTGTATTCGGGTTCCTTTAGCACCAAATAGAATGGCCGGTCGATGTTGCCGGTTAGTAACCATATAGGGCGGGCAATGTCGTCGGGCATCTTTTTTGTGTAATAAAGCGGAGCATAACTAAAGTAGCCTGCATTGAGCACATAACATTTCTCCGTTTGTTTCGATTTATAAAAATCGATAACCGCGCGTTGCGTATATTGCTCGATCCGGTAAGGGAAAATGATGATTACCAAGGCAACAAACATTGTTGTGGAAGCAAACAGGAGTATTAATGCTTTACCAATCATTTGTTTGTGTGCCAATGCAACTGCCAATATAACCGCTATCAAGAGCATTAGGCCAATTGTCCATTCAAAACCTGTCCATGAAACATTGACCTGCAAATTGGCAACGGCGAAATCGTCCTTAATAATTCCCGAACGTATTATCCTGTCCTTAAACTTATCTATGAGAGGCACAACCGTTACCACCAATGCAAAAATGGAAGCAAACAGTATCAAGAGCACACTAAGCCATTTGCGCCAGCGTAAGGTGTTGTTGAGCATATCGTTGATTGCCACCGCGGCCAAAAACGTGATAGGGAAATAGCAAAGCGAACTGTAATGCACAATCTTTGTTTTTACAACCGAGAACATTATCAGCACTACCCAAAACAGCACAAGCATCAAACCATGGAACTGCCGTTGTTCGGGTGTTTGCCCTATTGGCCGCCTCAGCCGCATGAGTGCAAACAGCGATGCCGGAAACACTCCCACCAACAGCACGATGAAATGGTAGATCCATGGACCGCCATGCCCTGCATCGGGGATGGTGAACAAACGGATTTGATATAGGATGAATTTCCAAACCATATCGCCATGCCCGGTGATAGCCTGAATAAGGAACCAGGAACCGCCTATAATGGTTGTGAAGAGCAGGAACACCGATATATCGCCGAAACGCAACTTATAAACCGGCTGGGTATGGGAACCGAAGGTTTTGATTTTGGTCAGCCTGAGTAAATCGGGCAGATATACAATGATGAAAACCAAGCCCAAAATCAGCAAGGCAGTAGGCCCTTTGGTAAGGATGGCCAAACCGGTAAACATGCCCGACAGAGCAGAAAAAATATAGCGTTGTTTGGCCGTTATCTGCCCGGTAACATGGTGTACCCTGATAAAAAACCAGACTGCAACAAAAATCAACAAGTTGAACCAAGGGTCGATAATTCCCGAACGGAAATACAAATGCGGCAACACACTGCCTATGTAAGCTACAACCCACCACATAGCAAAACGCGCGTTGTACAGTTTTTTGCCTATGGAATAAATCACCAACAGCGATGCCACACCGCACAAAGCATCGGGGAAACGGGCTGCAAACTCATTGATGCCAAAGGCTTTCATGCTCAAAACCTGCATCCAGATGAACAGGGGCGGTTTCTCCCAAAAAGGCTGAAAATCGATTTGCACACCAAGATAGTTGTTGGTAACTATCATTTCGCGGGCGCATTCGGCAAAGTTGATTTCGTCCCAGTCGAAGAGGTTTACATGGCCTACAAAAGGTATAAAGAGCGACGAAGCCACTATTGCGATTAAAACTTGCATTGTAATGCCCCTAAAAACAAACGATTGTTTCACTTTCACGATTTTCACCAAAATTAAACAAACATTCCAATTTAGCCATAAAGTATTATTGATTGTAATTCCGCTCACTTTACCTTCATAAAACATGCAATATGCAATTTTTTATTTTTGATACTTGTTTTTTTTATAGATTTACACATTCAAAAGATTTACAACAGCAATTGTTCAAAATGGAAGAAACAGTAAGATTCAGGAGGCCGCTTTTTTACAAGCTTCTATACGTTTATATGTCATGGCTTCACAGGCTTTATTACAGGCGGCTTACCATAGTTGGCGCAGAGAAAATCCCTGCCGATACACCGATTATTTTTGCACCTAACCATCAAAACGCGCTTATGGATGCGCTTGCCGTACTGTTTGCCGCACGTCAGCCGGTTGTTTTTTTAGCCAGGGCCGATATTTTCAAGAAACCGTTTGTTGCAAAAATCCTGAACATCGTCAAAATGCTTCCTATATATAGGATTCGCGATGGGTATAATTCCCTCGAACGCAACCAGGAAGTTTTCGACAATACGGTAGGGGTTTTGAAATCGAAAATACCTTTGTGTATTTTGCCCGAAGGCAACCACGAAGGCTTGAAACGGCTTCGCCCATTGAAGAAAGGGATTTTCCGCATAGCGTTTCAATCCGAAGAAAGCAATTCCTTCAACCTCAACCTGCATATTATACCTGTTGGCCTCGATTATTCCAACTATTTTAACCCAGGCTCCGATTTGACCATAGTTTTCGGAACGCCTATCCGTATTGCCGATTACGCTGACAGCTACCGTGAAAACGAACAAAAAACCATCAATACATTGATGAAACTGCTGGCTGAAAACATGCGCAGCGTAATGATACATATACCCGAAGAACATTATGCGCTCACTTACGAAATAAGCGAAATGTATGCCCCCAACGTGTGGGACACCCATAACGTGAAACGTCAACCTTTTAACAGCTTTACAATCAAACAGTATATAATCCAAAAAGCAACCGAGGCATTTGGACAAGATCCGGAAAAGGCTGCTGAACTAACCGCTTCCCTTTCGGAATACAACAGCAAATTGAAAATGTTTGGGTTAAAAGATTGTTTCTTTCAGGATAAACAGCCCTGTTTTTTATCGATTGTCATCGAAACATTGCTTACCATTTTACTGCTTCCAATCCATATTTATGGCTTCATCCTGAACTATCTTCCATATAAAATACCTGTTTTGATTGCTGCCAAAATCAAGGATAAGCATTTTCAAAGTTCTATCCATTTCGGCATCGGCGTGTTCATGTTCCCGCTATATTACTTGATTGTTATTTCCGCTTTCTGCATGTTTGCAGATGGAATTGTACCCAAATTGCTTTTTGGCCTCACATTGCCCATTACTGGTTTTTTTGCCTTCTATAATTATATGCATATCAAAAAACTGAGGTTAAAACTGAGGTTTTTTATGCTAAAATTCACCCATCCCGAACAATACAAGAACCTTTGCACCGATAGGGCTTCGATAATCAACCAAATTAAACAAACCATTAACAGATAGACGTATGAAAAAAGCACCACTTTTGATTTTAGTTTTTACTGCCTTACTTCTTTTCCAATTTTCGGTTTCGGCACAAGAAGGCAAAGAGAAAAAAACCGCTAAAACTCCAACCGGTTTGTCGTTTGGGGCATTGCCCACCATCACTTTTGATGCCGATTTGGGGTTTCAATATGGTGGATTGGTAAATTTGTACGATTATGGCGATGGCAGCATTTACCCCGGATACAAACACTCGGTGAAGCTCGAAATATCGCGCTACACAAGAGGTTCGGGCATAAACCAGCTCTTTTACGATTCGAAATACCTGTTGCCACACAAAATCAGGATTACCGCCGATTTGAGCTACCTTACCGAAAAAGGCCTTGATTTTTATGGGTTTAATGGCTATCAAAGCAAATATAACGCTGCTTTTGTTGACGAAAACGATGAAGTCAATTATATAACGCGGATGTTTTACAGGTACGAGCGCAAACTTTTCAGGTTTACCACCGACTTGCAAGGAAAACTTAGTGGCGATCATTTGCGTTGGGTTGGTGGTTTTGCCATACTTTCGGTGAAAGCTGCTGCAATTGACACTGCCGCTTTAAACAAAAAGAAAGACGAGGGCGACAAGTTGCCGTATGTTAAAAACTTGTACGATAAATATGTGGATTGGGGCCTGCTTAACGAGAAAGAAAGGGATGGCGGCAGTGCGAATTTCTTTAAATTTGGCGTTGTTTACGATACCCGTGACAAGGAAGGCAGTGCGACCAAAGGGATGTGGAGCGAAGCACTTTTGGTATATTCGCCTGGGTTTTTCTTCAACCCTGAATTTTCGTTTACCAAACTTATACTCATACACAGGCAGTATTTTACACTAATCCCTAAAAAACTTACATTTGCTTATCGGCTTGGCTATCAAGGCACTATTGGAGGAACTGCGCCATTTTATTTTGAGCCTTACATGATTTCTTCCTATTCGTCGGCAACAAAAACCGATGGGCTTGGCGGTGCAAAAAGCCTCCGCGGAATTTTGCGAAACCGTGTGGTTGGCGATGGCGTGGCGTATGGGAACCTGGAAATTCGCTGGAAATTCCTACAAACACATTTAGGAAAAGCCAATTTGGATTTCTCACTCAATGGCTTTGCTGATGCTGGAATGGTTGTAAAACCATTTGCGATCGACGAAAGCAAAATCCCTGTAGCGGAAAAAGACAATTATTTCGATTTCTCAAGTGCTAATGACAAACTTCACCCAGCCGCAGGTGCCGGACTTCGCATAGCGTTGAACGAAAATTTTATCCTTGCCATTGATTATGGGCTTGCCATGAACAAACAAGATGGGGCCAAAGGGTTGTATATCAGTATTGGGAATTTATTTTAGAAAAATCCCTCGAAGTGCAAAAAGCCCCGCAACTTTATTTTGCCGGGGCTTTTTGCATTATTTTCTTTTATGTTTAGAGGAAAATTTTTGAAGTATACTCAGTGCAAACCCTCCAAATCAGTGTCATCCGCATTTCTTTTGTTAGCAGCCTTAGACGCATTGTAAATGAAGAACATAATCCCCACAACACCAACTATGCTAATAAGCGTTAACCACATTTCGTTATCAGTCCCGAAATTTTCGGCATTAGTACTAATAATGCCTTTCCTGAAAAGGAACTCCACCACAACCGACAGCAAGTTGTTAGTAAAATGCGCCGCAATCGGCAGCCACAAACTGCCACTCCAGAAAAACAGGTAAGCAAAAGCCGCACCCAACAAAAACCGTGGCAGGAAACCATAAAACTGCAAATGTATCGCGGCAAAAATAATTGCCGACAAGCAGGCCGCAATATGTATGTTATTGGTCCATTTCTTAAATAAACTCGCCAAAACACCACGGAACAATAATTCTTCAGCAAAAGCTGGCAAAATGGCAATCATAAAAATATTTACTGCCAATCCGCTTGCGCTTGTGGTTGCAAGAAATGCATCGGTAATCACTTGGCCTTGGGTTTCTGCATCTTTCATCCATTTTTCAACACATGAAAGCCATTTTGGCATCGAAAGTAAATTGTTGAGTTCGGCTGACCAACCAATTAATGGTTGTGCAAGCAACACTAAAATAACAGAAAGCACAATCAACATTGGCGAATCCATCCGGTGAAAACCAACCAATTTTTCATCGTCAGGCGTTACAAGCCAAAGGTATAGGACTGCCGGCAGAAGTAAACCACCGGCCATGTTCATTATTTGTAAAACCTTCATTGCGGCTATTACGGAAGGATCGTTGTAGTCGGGTACCGAAAGCAGGGTCAGGATGCCCGATCCAAAAAACGGCACGAGAACTAATATGCCGAACAAGGTGGAAAACAGCAAAAAACCGAGTACCAAAGTAACAAGCAAAACAAGACTGTTGAAATTAGAAATATAACTATAAATACCTCTTAACATGTAATTTTATTTGCTGCAAAAGTAAACAATGTGCAATAAATTAAAACGGGGGAAATTGTTACTAATTTTGCCTCTCATAAAACTACGCTGATGATTATCGGAAAAACTGATTTTGGGAATTTCCCCGTATTGCTTGCACCGCTCGAAGACATAACCGATTCGGCTTTCCGCACGGTTTGCCGAAACCATGGCGCCGATCTGGTTTACACCGAATTTGTTTCATCCGAAGCATTGGTTAGGTCGGCTTTGAAAAGCAGCAATAAAATGCAATTTGAGGAAACGGAACGTCCGATTGGTATCCAAATATTTGGAAATAATCCCGAGGCAATGAAAAATGCCGCCTTATTAGCCGAGCAGAACAATCCTGAACTTATTGATATAAATTTCGGCTGCCCCGTGCGCAAAGTTGCCATGAAAGGTGCCGGGGCTGCTTTGTTAAACGATATTCCCCTTATGGTTTCCATTACACGCGAAGTGGTCAATGCCGTTAAATTGCCGGTAACAGTCAAAACGCGCCTTGGTTGGGACGAAAACAGCAAAGTTATTGTTGATGTGGCCGAGAGGTTGCAAGATGTTGGGATACAGACTCTCACTATCCATGGACGCACCCGTGCCCAAATGTATTCGGGCGAAGCAGATTGGACACTTATTGGCAAAGTGAAAAACAATCCCCGCATGAACATCCCAATAATCGGGAATGGGGATATTGATTCTGCTTCCAAAGCTGCAGAAATGTTTGATAAATATGGGGTGGATGCTATAATGATTGGAAGGGCAGCCATTGGAAACCCATGGATTTTTGATCAAATAAAAAAGTTTATCCATGATGGAATTATATGCCCAACACCTGAGTTACCTGAGCGCATAGCGGTAGCAATGGCACATCTCAAACTTGCGATATCGAAAAAAGGCGAACATAAAGGCATTATCGAAATGCGAAAACATTATGCCGGATATTTTAAAGGGCTTCCTGGGTTTAAAAAAATAAGGTTGGAAATATTAACAAGGCAAAGTTTTAGCGAAGTAGAGGATATTCTTTTAGGATTCCAGTAGCATTTTTCTGATTTTAATAATATTAGTCCCGAAATGGGAATTGTTCGTTATTTTTAGTTTACTTTGCCATTATTCCGTTTTTAGGAAAATATTGAAACAGCACATGTATGGAAACCTTTAAAATTTTTGTTCTCGAGGATGACTTTTTGTATGCGAAAGTCCTTTCGTATCATTTATCGCAAAACCCGGATTACGAAGTTACAGTTTTTAACTCTGCCAAGGATTTGTTAGCAAGTCTGTACAAAGGGGTTTCGGCAATATCACTCGATTATAACTTGCCCGATATGAGTGGGTTCGAGGTTTTGAAGCGTATCAGGGAATTTGATCCTGAGTTGCCAGTTGTTATTGTTTCTGGTCAACAGGATATTTCCACAGCAGTTGAATTGTTGAAAAAGGGCGTCTACGATTATGTGTTAAAAGATCAGGACACTAAAGATAGGGTGTGGTCGGCCATGCGTAATATTAAGGAAAACTTCAACCTCAAACAGCGCATTTCAAATCTTGAGGATGAAATTGGCAAGAAATACGAATACAACAAACTGATAAAAGGCGATAGCACCGAAATCAACAACGTATTCAGGTTAATGGAAAAAGCTACGCGAACGAATATCACCATTTCGGTACACGGCGAAACTGGAACTGGTAAAGAGCTGGTGGCTAAAGCAATACATTTTAATTCGAAGAGAAAAAACAAGCCTTTCGTGCCGGTCAATGTAACAGCCGTCCCACGCGAACTTATTGAAAGCGAAATGTTCGGACACGAAAAAGGTTCGTTCACAGGTGCAAACGCCATGCGCATCGGGCGGTTTGAAGAAGCAAATGGAGGAACTATTTTTCTCGATGAAATCGGGGATATGGATCTTAATATGCAAGCAAAGCTATTGAGGGTTTTACAGGAAGAAGAAGTAGTAAGGGTTGGGTCGAACAAACCCCAAAAACTTGATGTGCGTGTAATTGTGGCCACACACAAAAACCTGCTCGAAGAAGTTAAAAAGGGTAATTTCAGGGAAGATCTGTATTATAGGCTACTCGGTTTAACTATCGATCTGCCACCATTGCGACAAAGAGGCAATGACATATTCCTGCTGGCAAGGTTTTTTGTTGACGAATTTTGCTTGAAAAACAGCATGGAAAAACTCACTATTTCAGCCGATGCCATGGAGAAACTTCGCAAATATCCTTTCCCCGGCAACATCCGCGAATTGAAAGCCATTATGGAACTGGCATCGGTAATGACCAATACCAATACCATTCATGCCGAAGATATTAAGCTACCTAACACATCAAGTGCGTTTGATTTGGCCAACGAAGATGCTACGCTGGACGATTATATCAAAAAAATCATTGTTCATTATCTGGAGAAATATGACAACAAAGTCCGCCTTGTTGCCGAAAAGCTAAATATCGGGAAAACAACTATTTATAGAATGTTGAAGGACGAAGGCCATACCCTTTTGTAGAGTTTTTTTTGTTCAAGTATGGATAACAATTCCAACCTTTTTGGCAGATTATTTTTCTAGGAAAGTTCAAAAAAACTTGAGTTCGTCAGGAAATTGAAATCAAACTAAACCATCTCGAAAAATACCATTAACTGTTTTTCATTCACTCATTACCTGCCTGATCAACTATTCTCCATTGACAAATAACCATTTCCCAATAACCATAACCAACTACCTTACCTAAGAACCCCATTTTCAAAATAATGCCTTACATCATGGGCATTGGTAATATGGATACCGTTTATTCCCAAATTAACAGCAGCTTCAATATTTGGTAAGGAATCATCAATAAAAACAGTTTCAGAAGGTTCAATTCCGAGTTTATCTAGCACATGTTGATAAATTCTGGTATCAGGTTTATGTAAGCCAATTTCGTATGAAAGGAATAGTTTGTCGAATAAATGAATCATTTGGATATCATACTTTCCAAAAAACTCCTTTGTATAATTCCTAAAATGGATAATATTTGTGTTCGACAATAAATACACCTTGTAGTTTTTTTGCAACTGTTGCAACAATTGCACCCTCTCGAAAGGGAAATCGAGAAGAAGGGTATTCCAGGCGGTATCTATTGCTGTATCATTTAGATTTGTTTCCATAATCCGGTTCAATTCAAGCCTGAATTGGGCAGGGCTAAAGCTTCCGGTTTCAAATTTCTCGAACACATTCTCTTTAACAAGTCTCTGTCTTAAGACTTCTTTGTCGAGACCGCTTAATTTTTCGAACTCAAGAAGAGATAGTAATGGGTTGATATTCAGCAACACACCACCTAAATCGAATATGATGTTCTTGATTTCTGACGATTGGTAAGGCTTCATAAAAAAATATTTGCAACAAGCAGTAGAATTTGATTGCAAAAGTGTAAATTTGCAGCCTTAAAACCAACATTAAAAGCAATTTTAGTGAAAGGGCCTATAGCTCAGATGGTTAGAGCAACTGACTCATAATCAGTAGGTCCCTGGTTCAAGTCCAGGTGGGCCCACCGCGAAGGCCAATAAAGTGAAATTAATATTTCATTTTATTGGCCTTCAGTTATTTAAGTATATTTGGGTTTTATTATTTTCCTATTTTTCGGTATGCTTGCTGCAAAATTGCTGCAAAATCTCTACTAAATTTCTACTGTGATTTTAGCACCTATATTTCAAAGGGGAAAATGTTTTTTAGGATACTAATCAAGAATCGATCCGACATAAATTCTGATAGGTTTAAAATAGCGGGGTTACTGGTGTGCCTTCCGATGGTTCATTAGAACCAGTAATGGTGCCCGGCCATGAATATTGCACCTGTGGTTCATCCTGTTGCGTCCTGATGGGAGCGGCTTGCACTGGTAACGGTTCGGGAATGCTGCCGATGTGAGCCTATGGGCTGGTGTCCTGTATTCCTGACTGTTTCTTTTAGTTTTGTAAATATAACTAAGTATTATAAATTAGTGCCTATTTTGGTTATTTTTGCAGAAAATATATTGATATGGATACATTGATAATTCATTTAGAAGATAGCGTTGACAAAGCTAAGATGAAATCAGTTTTAAAGCTTCTGAAAGGGATAAAAAGCGTTTCAGATAAGATTACACTTTCCGACTTTGAAGAAATGGCTGACGATATTCTAATTAAAGAAATGAAAAAAGCTGATAAAAGTCCTTTGCTATCTTATGAGGACGGAAAGAAAGAATTTTCACGTCTAAAAAAACGGTTAACAAAATGATAATCAAAAACAGAAAAGCATTTTTTACCGATTTGGGGAATATTACACAGCTTAAATATATCAAAGATATTGAGTTTATTACAGAAATGGTACACACGGCAAAAACTACTGAAGATATATCTGGCTTTAAATGGCTAAGGCAATATCCGGGAAAAGCAAGAATTGAAAGTGTGCCGTTCCATATAGGAGTAGAAGTTATTGCTGATACTATTATTTTTAAACGTGTTCTCAATAGATCTGTTTTTTATCTACAATTTCCCTAAGACTAACATTCTTTCAGTCTTTCGTTTCTTTTTCTTTTCATAGGCAGATAGAACCTTTTCCAGTGGTCAGGGTTTAAGGCTGTGAGTTGCTCACACTGGAACGGTTCGGGAATGCTGCCGAAGTAAGCCTGTGGGCTGGTGTTTATTGGCCTGGGGTTCGGATGTGAGCTTTGCGCTTGTGGTTTACGGTTGCTTATGAGATACGCAGGTAAGGTATTTGATTTAACTTGGGCTTCATGCCAGGCACTACGTGCCACATGAAGTTCCATTTAATAGCTGCTGTATTTATTTTTGGTTCCAAATTGTGTCTTTGTAATTTATTGAGGCAAGTGTTTTTTTCTCTGTTTTTTCTAGGTCAAATTTAAACCTATAAACTATTGAATCGTAAGAGCGAACGTATCCTTTCTTAAAATAATTCTTATTTATCGAAATTCCAGAACTTGTTAATTTATCTCCTTCTGGATTATATTCGAAGATATTCTTTATAGTCGCTCTGTCATGTCACCAGCATGCAAATTTCCTATCCAATCGATGTTAGTAACTCGTTTTTGTACCTTGTTGAAAGTAAAATGAAATAGATTGTTAAAACTCCACTCATCATGTAGTAAAATTGTAAGTAAAAATTTATTGTCAAATTCTTTGAAATCAAAAAAGAAATACCTCGTTCCATAATCCATTCCTAATATACTATCTGGCATTCCATTAACTTTTTGATATTCAATCCATTTATTATAAAATGCACGGTCTACAGGAATAAGTTTATCAAAATTTATATCCTTTCTACAAAATATCGTTTTTCTTTTTAAGGAAACTTGTTTAATGTACTCTATTGGGAATATTGTATCGTTAGCATTTATAGGTAATTCTACTTTCTGCCCAGAATTTGAACAAGCTGTCAAAACTGACAGAAGTAAAATTAGTATAGTATTTTTCGATCTCATAATAGCAGCTGACTCGTCTAATGCAGCAAATTTATACCGTTTTTCAATATAAAGTTTGAAACCTGCAACTTATTTCTCAAGTTCTTTTCTTTCTGTAAAGCCCGGCATCCTATCCAATGTGCTTTCTACATAGCACGCATCATGCCTTACAGATATGTGCAGCGATACTTTCCTTTCACTATCCTTTCAAGTACCATTTCCATTCGTGATAACGAGTATGTAAAAACTTACAATGCCATTTACACCAGTGATAACGACTATGTAAATATTTACAATGCCATTTACACCCGTGATAACGAGTATGTAAAAGCGTAGGATATCATTTCCAGCAGTGGAATCGACTATGTAAAAGTGTAGGATACCATTTCCACTCGTAAAACCGAGTATGTAAATATTTACAATACCATCTTGACTCGCAAAACCGACTTTACCATAATAAAACCCATACCACAATAGCAATATACTGAGCATGCATTAGTTGCACAACAGGCCATATTGGAAATATGGTTTTTAATGCTGATTATTAATCTGAAATATAAAGAAAATTTCCCTTTTTAGCGTTAAAATATTAAGGGATTCCTACTGAATTTTCAGAATTTCGGATTTTAATATTATTACTTTTTCCACTTTGGGTTATGAAACTATTATTAAAAATAATTCATAAGCACTACCAATACTTCTTTAAAATGAAAAATACCCAAACATTTTTGCTCAAACTGAAACATCTCCTCGTATTCTTCTATATCTCCTTCACTAGCTTTACTTCTTTCGCCACAGTTTTTACAATTAACGCTTCCACGCCACGCAACATTTATCCTACAACCTTTGGCTCCGTGCCTACAGGTGGCGATACAATCAAAATCATGTCAACCAGGACTTTGGGCCTTAAATTCCATAATATTGTGGGTTCAGCATATGCACCTATTGTTATTATCAACTCCGGCGGTAGAGTAGTAATTGATGATTCTCTTCTTTGGGGTGCGATGACATTTGCTGATTGCCGGTATATTAAAGTTACAGGTACCGGTGTAGCTTCGGAGCATTATGGTTTTAGCCTACGCGGTGCTACTTCGGGGCTGGCTTTCGTGGAAATGAGCAGCGATTGCGAAGCCGAATTTATCGAAATACAACATTCCGGATTTTTTGGCATCGTTGCAAAAAAAGATTTTAACGGTACGCCTCCTCAGCCAACTCCACAATTTGCCAACCTGATTATCCACGACAATTATATCCATCATGTAGGCGAAGGCATGTATATTGGCGAAACAAAATCGCCTGGGATGGAATTGCGCCATGTACGCATTTACAATAACGTGGTAACCAATTGTGAACGCGAAGCCATACAAGTTGCTAACTGCGTGGAAGATATAGAAGTTTACAATAACTTCTGCTCCACCACGGGCCTTATTGGCCTATATGGCCAGGAAGGCTCGATGCAAATTGGCGACAATACCGTTGGCAGGTTTTATAACAATATTTTTATGAATTGCCCTGGATTGGGAATTCCTGTTTTTGGCTCTGGCGATATTGAAGTTTTCAATAATTATATCTCGAACACACAAGGCGTTTTTATTGACGAACGCAACTTCTCGACCATCCCCTCCTCTATTTCCGTGATGGGCAACTATTTTTACAACACAAAGGCTACTCCCGTTACAAGCTTGAACGGGGTAAATGAAATTCACCTTAAAAACAACATTTATAACACCACCGGCATTTTTGCAAAAAACAACAACAGCTCGGTTCCTGTTTGGGACGTTACTGGAAACCAATTTCAAGTTCTTGATTCTTTGGGTTATTCGTTGACCCAAGGCATATATGCACCAGCATCCTCAAATCCAACTATTTACAATGGACTTGGACCACAAACTGGGCTTAACCACACAATGAATTTTTTGCCTTTTTTCAATACGGTTGATGATCAGTATATTTTATTTGGCGATTCGTTAAACCTGAATATCAATGCTTTTACGGCTGATAATGATAAACTTTTCTTCGAAGTGCGGAATTTGCCATCCTGTATCAGTTGGCAAAATACAGCAAACGGGCAAATTGTCCTAAAAGGATTATCAAGCAACGCCACAAAAGGGATTTACCATCCTATTATCATGGTTCGCGACAGCAGCAACAATGCATACAACCGCCTGAAGATCAAAATCGCTTTTAAGGATCCTGCAAATTCTGCACCTGTTTTCTCTCTTAACAGCAGCTACACCGTTGAAGCTACCACAAAATTATTGTTGAACATTACCGCTACTGATGTTAACAACGATGCTTTAGAGTATAATTTCTATCAACTCCCCGGTTTTATCACTGTGGTTAGAACAAATGGCCAAACATTCCTACATATAAAACCATTACTCTTGGATAAAGGGAATTATAGCTTCAATATCAGTGCAGATGATGGATATGGCAATCCCGATACGGCAAGCATTTCGCTTGTGGTAACCGAAGCAGCGCTGCTACCGGGCAAAGTGATTTACAGGATCAACTCTGCAGGCCCCGAAATTGAAGATGAGCCGATGAATTGGCAGCCGGATCAAAAACGTGAACCTGTGTATGGAATCGATATGGCTTATGGCACAGGAAGTTACTCCTGGTCGGGCACGAATAGCACAGGTGCCCCAAACAGCATTTTTGGCCCTTACCGTCATTGTGCCTTCGATTCAATATTCCGTTTTCAGTTTCAAGTCCCTACCAATGGAAAATACGAAGTCAACCTTTTGTTTGCGGAAAACTCAACGGCGGTTACCACCAACAAAACCGAAACTTTCAACGTGGTATTGGAAGACAGCCTTGTACTCAACAATTTTAACATTTACAATAAATACTCATATTCAGCAGTAAGAGAAGTATTTGTTGCTAATGTTACCGACCAAAAGATTGATGTAAAGCTTCAATCAAAGATAAATGATGCTAAAATAAATGGCTTTGAAATAAAGTTTATCGAAGCCAGCAACAACCAGCCTTCAATTTCGGGGATTGGGAACCTAATTATTAATGAAGGAACTGTGGATACTCTTTATTTTACAGTTTCGGACGACCAGTTTCCAGGTTGCGACTCATTGATTGTTTCGCTTTCGAATGCGCCGGCCTTTGTTACGCTTCAAAAAATTGGAAACAACTATTGTTTGATTCTTCAGCCTAACTATTCAGCTTCAGGTGTTTATCAACCAATTGCACTATTGGCCAATGATGGCTGTGCAGGATCAACACGAAATTTCACTGTTACGGTAAACGATGTTTTCCTTAACCATGCGCCTATGCTTTCGGAACTCATGCCATTAACCATTACCGAAGCGCAGTCGGCCAATTACTTATTCAACGCTACCGATGCCGATAACCAAACCTTGGTTTTTACCATCACCAATCTGCCTGCATTTGCACAGTACATACAAACTGGAAATGGCTTTGGCAAACTGATTTTAACCCCCGGATTTTCCGATTCAGGCGTTTACCCAATAATTATTAAGGTTCAAGATACATACCAAGCAGCAGATATCGACACACTTATACTTACGGTATTAAATTCGCAAGTTGTCGAACGTATTCCGCTTACAGCTTCGATGATTACCGATTTGGTACGTCCTCCTTATGGCAGTTATACCTCGGCTGCTTACCTCGTTGATGAGCAGGGCCTCAACCCTACTTTGAATCAACATGCGGTAAGTGCTTCGTGGAAACCTTTTTACAATATGAATTTTGCGCCCTACCATATTTATTTCGATTTGGGACAGGAATATGTGATTAAAAAAGTTTACCTCCATGACATGAACAGTATTGCAAACCTAGATTTTTCGTATGGTTTGCCCGAAAACTGGACCCCATGGTTTACCGAACCTTGCAATACCTATAACAATTGGAAACTTCACGAAACCGAAGTTACTACCCGATATATCCGCCTTTCGATGTATAGTTCAGTTTATGCAGCTATTAACGAACTAGCATTTTATGGCTATCCAACTGGCCTGAAAGGATCAGAAATTGCGTACAATCCCGAAAATATTCTTAGTGGCAATCCCGATATCAAAAATCAGATTAAAATATGGCCAAACCCAGCTTCTACAAAGCTTACAGTATCTGTACTGCCCGAAAATTCCTCGGTAATTATTTATGATATGACAGGAAAAATTGTATTGGCGAGCAGTTCCCCTGAAATTAATGTTAGCAACTTAACACCAGCAATTTACCAACTTGTTGTGATCAACGAAAATGGGGAAACTGATTTTGCTTCCAGATTGGTAATCAAATAAATATTTAAGATTGAATCCGCTCCAAGAACTCCAAAATAAAGAATTGCTATTAAGACACTATGGCACAAAGCATTGTTGATCAATACCATAAACTTAGCTAAACTTAAAGGCTTTGTGGCAAATAAAAACTTATCGGAATGGGCTCAAGGTTCTTTTCCAAATGTAAGATTCAATAAAATAATTGGGTGTAAATTATAGATATAAAGCACCACTAGAAGGTGTCACAAAATCCCTTTCAAACCCTTTGTATTTCAAAGCTTCAGGAATATCACTTTCAAGGTTTAGTTTGTTTTGTGATCGCCATAAGGCAACGCCCAAGTATTGGTGGAGTTTGGCAAGGTAAAGCTGTTCGGTTTGCCCGGGAGTAGGAACAAACAATACTTTTGATCCCAAAACGCTCAAATCCATTATTGAAGAATATCCCGAACGGCAAATAATCAGGCTTGAAGCAGAAATAAGCGACTCCAGTTCTGTGGTTTCCAAATGGGGCAAAATTGTTAACCGATTAATTAGAACAACTGTTTTTTTAAGATCGGGCTTACCACTTAAAATTGTAGCTGAAAGGTTTAACTGGGTAAGCTGTTTTATCACCAAATCTTCAAACAGGCTACGCTGCGGTTCAGGCCCAGAAATAAGAACAGTAATTTTCGGTTCACCGAAAAAACTCCTTCCAACATTTCCTGCAATGCTAAAACGTGTTAAGGCCCCAATAAACCTGGCATTACGAGGCAAAGGGAATTTGTGCGATAAATCACCGCTCAAGCCCGGCATTTCTTTGGCATCAGGGATCCAACATTCGTCGAAACGGCTGATCATCAAACGACTGATACGATAGAGCGGATATTCTGCAAACCTGAGCCATTCCGGTGCCTTTATCATCACCTGATGGGTAATGATTATACTTTTCGCATCCTTACTCCATAATCCATAACGGTTATCCGAAATTAAAACATCGAACTTGTGTTTCGACACCAGAGTTTTCAGATCCTGATGTTCTCGAAAGATTGAATAAATGAATCTTGGAAGAAGCAACAATAGATGCAGGAACATTTTTCCCGATGCAGGATAACTTGGCGAAAAGCCCTGTAATTCAATACATTCGAGCATGGGAAATTCCTTTTGCAACAAAACCAAGGATCGTCCATTTCCTGCAAGGGTGATTTGATTCCCAGCTTTTATAAGTTGCCTAATAACCGGGATGCACCGTGTAGCATGGCCAAGGCCCCAATCGAGCGGGCTGATTAAAATATGTAGTGGTTTTGGTTGCATTAAATGGAATAAAGCACAAATATAGGTTTAAGGTTGTGAATAATATTGATACTACTGCTATTTTTGTATGCCAAACAGTTTGGGATAGTAGTGGGGGATGGATGGCAGAATACTGAACTTCCAAAAATAATAATACGCAAGTTAATAGATGTTGATATAAAATTTGTATGTTTGGATGCATTATGGAGGATTTAATTTATAAGCTTGCATTAACACTCATCCCCGGGGTTGGGAGTGTAAACGGTAAAAGCCTTGTTGCTTATTGCGGAGGGGTGAAATCCATTTTTATGGAAAAGAAACACACATTGTTGAAAATACCCGGAATTGGCGAGCAAACCGTAAATGCCATTACCAACCACAATGTTTTTGAAAAGGCAGAAGCTGAGGTCAAGTTTATTGAAAAATATAGAATTTCGCCTTTATTTTACCTCGACAAGGAGTATCCCAGCCGGTTAAAACATTGTCACGACAGCCCTTTGATGTTGTATTATAAAGGAGTTGCTGATTTGAATGTACCTAAAATCGTTGCCATTGTTGGCACCAGAAAAGCCACCGAATATGGCCGCGATATGTGCCGTAAAATCATTGAAGGTCTGGTCGAAAACAATGTATTGGTAGTAAGCGGTTTAGCTTATGGTATCGATACCTGGTCGCACAAAGCAGCATTAGATAACAACCTTGAAACAGTTGGTGTTTTGGGTCATGGGCTTGATCGAATTTATCCTTTCGCAAACAGGGCATTGGCCGAAAAAATGACCGAAAACGGTGGCTTGTTGTGTGAATATATGAGCAATACCAAACCTGATCGCGAAAATTTCCCGATGCGAAACCGAATAATTGCTGGAATGTGCGATGCAGTGGTTGTTGTGGAAGCTGGCGAAACCGGTGGAGCTTTGATTACTGCCGATATTGCCAATTCCTATAGTCGCGACGTTTTTGCCGTTCCAGGCCGAATTGGCGACCCTCACTCCGATGGGTGCAACAAACTGATAAAGACTAACAAGGCCGCTCTTATACAGTCAGCAAAAGACATTAGATATCTGTTAAACTGGGATGAAAAAAAGCAGAAAAAACCAGTGCAGCAACAGTTATTCCTCGACCTCACCGCTGACGAAGAGCTTATTGTAGCTGTATTGAAAGAAAATGGAGATCTTGAAATTGATACTTTACTTCTGAATACCAAAATACCACCGTCGAAAGCGGCATCCGTATTATTAAAAATGGAATTTAATGGTATTTTACGCTGCCTGCCAGGCAAAGTATATCGGCTACTGTGAGTCGTCGGGCCTTTCGCGTAAGCTTAGTATTATAAAAGTAAGGGCAATTAAAAACATGCCAGCCATTGCGAGGTAATGCAAAACTGTATCTTGTGTCAGGAGACAGAACCTGTTAATCCCTTGAAACACAACTGCCAATAAAAGGCCTGTCATGTGGTCAACCAATGGATTATCCCTTTTAAGCGAAATGCCCATAAAATAACCCATGATTATTGATAATGATAGAAAAACAGGCCCTACGGTTAAGGCATCAAAGCAAGGATCTAAAAAGGATGGCGGAAAATAGAATGAATAAATGGAGTAAGCTAAAGTAAATCCCGCTGCTATAAAAATGCTATACACAATCACATCATTGGTTTTTACAACCAATTTTGATGGGTAAACAAAAAGCCTGAGAATTAGGAATTTCCAAAATTCAAAGACTAAAGCTGTAAGTACAAATGCGTAAAATAAAGTGCGGTTTAGGCTGTGGAGGCTATCCAGATGAAGGTAAGCCACCGTTTTTTCAGCAATAAAAACAAACAAGATACCTGCTACCCCAAGCAAAAAAGTTTTGTGTACTAAGGCAAACTTGCCTTTGGGATACTTGTACCTAAGCAACGAATAAAGGGCTACCGCTACTATTGAGGGAGGCAAAATCGAAATAACCGAACATGTTTCCATAAAGAAAATTTTTCCAAATATAACAATAATATTTACATTGACGTACATGCCGGAAGAAAATTATTTGGATCAAGAATTCAGACAATACAAAGCTTGCTTATTATTTCAAGCTTTTAGCTTAGGTTTGGCCAAAATATGCTAATTTTACGCTCATTATTTTTAGCCGCATATAAAAAACGCGGTATAATATAAAGCATCTAAAAATCAACAGTGAAAGGTATAGTAGTAAAATCAACAGGAAGTTGGTACATTGTAATGACGAACGCTAATAAGTTATGCAATTGCAGGCTTAAAGGACAATTCCGAATTCATGGTATCCGCACCAC
>CAIRHD010000332.1 GCA_903878265.1 uncultured Bacteroidales bacterium
AACAACTCAACTTTTACAGTTGGCACCACAGTTGACATAACTGCTTCTGCTTCCGACTTAGATGGCACTATTACCAAGGTAGAATTTTTTGTTGACGGCACATCAATAGGTATCGATTTTTCTATTCCTTACACTGCAACTTATACAGGTTTAACGGCTGCATCCCATGTAATTACAGCAAAAGCAACTGACAACGAAGGTTTGTTTACAATGTCAACCCCGGTTAATTTTAGTTTAAGCAACGCTGCACCAACTACTTTTGCAGTAACCGGAGGTGGTTCATATTGTCAGGGATCAACGGGTTTGCCTGTTGGATTAGCTGGTTCTCAAACGGGAATTATCTATACCCTGTTTAAAAATACAATAGCCCAAACGCCTACAGTTTCCGGGACAGGATCTGCCATAACATTTGGAAACCAGCTTGTAGGCACATATACCGTAAGCGGGACAGATGGAACCGTAACCATTCCAATGTCAGGGAATGCGGTAAATACTGAAGTTCAACTTCCCATGCCAACAATCACAGGATTGGCAGATATTTGTGATTTGTTGACATCACATGTATATACCACACAAGCCGGGATGACCAATTATTTGTGGTCGGTTTCGTCAGGTGGCACCATAACGAGTGGAACAGGAACCAACTTGATTAATGTAACCTGGAACACAATTGGTTTTGAAACAGTAAGCGTAAGCTATGCCAACGCCACTGGATGTTCTCCGATTGAACCAACATTTTTCAATGTAAATGTTTCAACACAACCTACTTCAGCAGGATCTATTTCTGGTACACCTAACGTTTGCGAAGGCATTCAGGGTATTGTTTACACAGTTCCAACTATTTCGAACGCTTCAACTTATAACTGGTCGGTCCCTGCAGGTGCTACAATTTCTTCGGGTTCAACCACAGATTCTATAACAGTAGATTTTGCTGTTGGTGCCGCTTCCGGAAATATTTTTGTAAATGGGGTTAATGCTTGTGGTTCGGGTGCAAATTCCCCTACCTATAGTGTGACCGTAAATCCAATTCCAGCTACACCAGTGATCAGCCTCCATGGCGATACTCTTGAAAGTAGTGCCAATTCAGGAAACCAATGGTATTTTGAAGGGGTTGCAATTACAGGGGCTACCGGACAACAACATATAGCAGTAAATAAAGGTAATTATACTGTGGTGGTAACTTTAGATAACTGCAGTTCTTCTGTCTCAAACATTATCTTGGTTCTTGAAGTCTCCATCAAGGAAAATGAACTTGCGAATACAGCCGAGATTTATCCAAACCCAAACAATGGAATCTTCAACATCAATTTCAAATCAGGCCACAAAAATGATTGCAAAGTCGAGATTTATACCATACAGGGTTCCCTTATCTTCAATAAAGTAATCAATGTTTTTGATGGATCAAATCAAATCGATATGTCAGATGTACCATCCGGGATTTATACAATTGTTTTAACCAACCGCGAAAACAGCATAAAGAGGAAAGTATTTGTCGTAAAATAAATCTTCCTTTGGTCACATTTTTGATTTCAGGTAATTTGAAAGAGCAAAAAAATTTCAAGTAGCAGCAGGGAATGCCCTGCTGCTTTTTTTATGAAAAACATCATTTCCCATTTATAAAACAGGATTAATAATCACACAATATAAAAAATTCAAATATTTACATATCTGATTAGTTTACTTACATATAGGCAATTATCACAATTTGAATTCCTGTGCTATGATTCTTCAAAAATCAGATTTTATTTGCTTAACAATTAAGTCTTGTACACATAATATTAGGGAAATATTCTATTAATACCAGCAATATACTTTTGTGCTGTGCAAAAGAAAAATTAATAATCAATCTAAAAAACAAACTCAAAAAACATGAAAAAAATTACTTTCTCAAAAATCGTGGCAAGTGTAGCCATCGCGGCGATGTCAATTGGAACAAGTTTCGCACAATTGAATCTCGGTTCGGAATGCGGTTGTCCCGCAGTTGGATCAAGGACACCAGTAACTATGAGCTCATTAGGTGTAAATGGAAACGGCGAGTTATTAGCCAATCAAACGCTTACCTGCAACAATGTTTACACCCTGAATCAGAAAATTTATGTACCTAGTGGAATTACACTTACTATTCAGCCAGGTACGGTTATTAAAGGTGCTTCCGCTGCTGATCCTGCAAATGCAACTGCCCTTATTGTTGAAAGAGGTGGTAAAATTATAGCCGACGGAACACAAGCCTGTCCAATAGTTTTCACTTCTGTTGCAGATCCTATGGACGGCAGCTATTCTTTGACTAATGTTGGCGACTGGGGTGGTATCGTACTTTTAGGCAAAGCTGCGAACAACCTGGTCACAACCAATACATATAGTGGTGGTTATAATGGAGTTGGTTTTATTGAAGGATTCAGTGCAGCCAATGCACGTGATCTTTATGGCGCAGGCGACCCAATATTCCCAACTACAGATGATAACGACAACTCAGGGATTTTAAGGTATGTTTCCATACGCCATGCAGGAGCAATTTTGGCAATTGGAAATGAACTGAACGGCCTTTCGTTAGGTTCGGTCGGACGTGGTACCACTATTGAGCATCTTGAAACAGTTGCAGCCGCTGATGATAATATTGAATTTTTTGGCGGTACGGTTAATGTAAAGTATTGTTCAGTTTTATTCGGTGATGATGATATGTTCGACTATGACCTTGGCTGGAAAGGCAAAGGCCAGTTCCTGTTTGGAATGGCAAGTGATAGCTTAACAGGCTTACATTCGACCGATAATGGTTTTGAAGCCGATGCTGACGACAATTCAAAAGCCCCTGCTTTACGCTCGCACCCAATAATCTATAATGTAACCTTGATCAGCAATGGCCATGTTAATCCTACTGCTGATAATTCCGGCCCTGCGGCAATACAGGCAAAAGAACTTACCGAGGGTGAAATCTACAATTCGATTTTTGCTAACTTCCGCTCAGGTTTACACCTAGCTACTGCCAGGTCAAATGCCACCAATAAAGGTGATGCTTACGATAATTGGACAAATACTGACAATGCATATAACACCACTGGTGGAAATGCTGTTAAGAATTCATTGAAAGTTAAGAACAATACATTTATTGGATTTACTCCAAAATCAGGTGCATCAATTCGATCGGCTCACCCTTATATGACGATTGGTTCAATGACAACCGGTACACCTAAAATATGGAAAGCCGCTACAGTGGCATCAACAGCAGATAGCGTTCAATTCATTGCTACCGATGGAAACTCAGTAGTTGCCTCAGTACCAGGTATCGATTATAACTGGGGATGGAACTCTGTTGCACATTACTCATATTCAGATAATTCGTTCCACGCAACCCCAACTACAAACATCACGTCTTCAATGACCCCTCCTGCTGATGGTTTCTATTCAGTAGTAAATTACAGAGGTGCATTTGATGCAACCAAAAGCAGTTGGTTGAGCGAATGGGCTCTTAACCAGGTATTAACTTCACAATCGTCAAATCCTACCGATTTGAACAACGATGGTATTACAAGCACCCCCGACTTCAACATTTTCGTTGGCAAATTCGGGCAGGTAAACCAATAAATGCACAGGATCACTAAAAATATTCGCAAATGAAAACCAGAAAAATAATACTCGGATTTTGCCTGTTGTTTCTGGGCACTTTCGCAATAGCTCAGAACGGGCTCGAAAATATTTACGTGGAACGTTATTATGTGGCAGATGCAATTGATGCTGCCAATAGTAATCCTGCAATTCCTGTCGGTGCAGTTACCTATAGAATATATGCTGACTTGTTACCAGGGTACAAACTTCAAACGGTTTATGGGGAACTACCCGTAAACGGTGGCCCTACACACCCTATGACGATGACAACATCCACTTATTTCTTTAACCAAGGTGATTACGGCAATTCTATCCCTGCATTTAGTGCTACTAATGCAAAGAAAAACACTGTAATGCTCGATTCATGGTTGACGACCGGCGGAGCATGCACAGGTTGGAAAGGTGTTCCCAAATCGGAGGATAATGGAGCAAACACCTTTGTAAACTCAAATGTGCCACAACTATTGCAAAACAATGCAGCTCAGGCAGGTATCCCTTTAACAACACAGGATGGTATGCTGGCAGGAACTGTTCCTGCAACCGGTACTCTTGGCATCGAAACAGAAATGTTAGATCTTTTAGGAGATGGTTCAGCAAATGGCAATACATTTCTTGTTGCTGATGGGTCATGGTATTGTTTGGCAGGTGCTACAGGAGCAATCCCAGCTACAAACAAGGTGTTGATTGCCCAGATTACTACAGATGGTATTTTCCATTTCGAGTTAAATATGCAGATCGGAACCCCTACTGGCGGAACTCAGAAATATGTTCACAGCAACCCGACAGGTGTTGAGTTATCCATTCCAAGCCTGATACAAACCTTCAATCCAACCCCTCCTGCTGCAGCAACATGGACAGGAAATATTGATAACGATTGGACAAAAGCAGGCAACTGGAACCCAGATGTTCCCGGTGCAATTACTGCGGTTACCATCCCATCAGGTGTAACTAACTTCCCAACCCTGACAGCAGCAGCAACAGTAGCAAGCATACTTATCAATGATGGTGCTTCCTTTATAGGATCAGAATTCCTTACAGTTGGTAGTGTTTCGGTAAAACGTACATTTGCGAATAACAAATGGCACTTCCTCTCTTCACCTGTTGCTTCCAACACTTTTGGACAGGCATTCTCCAATTCGTTGGTAGTATGGGCAAAAGAATGGAACCCAACAACAAACGCATGGGTTTACAAAACAGGGGCACAATCCTTTGTTGTAGGTAAAGGTTATTCTGTTGGAACATCTGCTCCTCCAGTTACAGCTAACTTTACCGGAACGCTTAACAGCACAGCAATTACAGCCCCATTGGCATTCAACGCTGGTGTAAACCCAACCTGGAACCTGCTTGGCAACCCATTCCAATCAGCAATCGACTGGGATAACCTTTCATTCGCAGGCAGTGTTGGAGGTTCAGTTGCTGTTTACAACGGAACAACCTATAATTACTGGAACGGAACTGCAGGTGCCCTCACCGGTGGTATTATCCCAGCCCAGAATGGTTTCTTTGTAACCACAACAGTAAATGGTTCATCAGTTACTATTCCTTTGACTGCGCGTGTACACAGCAATATTCCTTTCTACAAGGAAAGTGCAGCTAACCTCCTTGCACTACAAGCAAGCGGAAATGGTTCGGAAGACCAGGTTTATGTTCATTTCAACGAAAATGCGACTGCTAGTTATGATACGCAGTTTGATGCTCAAAAGCTCTGGGGATCGGAAGATGCTCCACAGATTTACAGCACAACAAGCAGCGATGTACTTGCAATTAACGAACTTCCATTGGAAGGCAATGAAGTGGTTAATATTGGATTCAAATGTAATACCACTGGTCAATACAACCTTAACGCAACGGGTATCGAAACTTTCGATTATTCGACACCTATCATTCTGGAAGACATGAAATTGAATATAATCCAGGATTTGCGCAAAAATGCTGAATACAATTTCGATTATACTGCTTCCGAAGATGCAAACCGTTTCAAACTGCACTTCAAATCCACTACAGGTATTATTGATGCAGCCAACATCGGAATCTCAGTTTACAGTTTTGTCCGCGATGTTGTAGTCAACAATTCGACAGCACTTGCAGGCGAAGTATGGGTTTATGATATGGCAGGCCGCGAAATGGCTCACACCACCTTAACCACCCAGGCTAAAACCACTATCCCAATGCAAGTTGCAACAGGAGCATATATGGTTAAAGTTGTAACTGAAAAAGCAACCATAAACCAGAAAGTGTTTATCAAATAAATCAACTGACTCCCCGGTATACAAATGCTGGGGAGTATATTTAACTCTAAATAAACCAATTACAAATGAAAACAAGAATTCAATATTTTGTTGCAATAATCATACTGGCGATAATCAGCTTTTCGACCAACGTAATGGCCCAGCCAAATCCAGATCCGGGTGGCGGCGGAATTCCAGGTGGCGGCGACCCAGGTGGTGGATCTGTTGGCGCAGGAGCACCAATCGGAGACGGTATTTATATGCTGATAGCCCTTTCAATAGTTTATGGCATTAGCCGTTGGTATGCCATCCGCAAACAAAATTCATTGTTAGCTTAATTTTTAGTGTTTGATTTGAAAAATCCGCTTCCTGATGAGGATAGCGGGTTTTTTATTTGCTGGTTATTGGGAATAGTTTGCTTTTACCAGCTAGAATTAAATTTTAACAATACTGCAATATGCCCCCCATACGCATCCTTACCTTTGATATTGAAGATTGGTTCCATTTTCTTGACAATAAATCAACAAAAAATGCAAAACAGTGGATACGTTTTGAACCCAGGGTAAGGCAAACTACTTTTAACATTTTGGAATTCCTTGCGAAGCATAACCAAAAAGCAACTTTTTTTATTTTAGGGTGGAT
>CAIRHD010000333.1 GCA_903878265.1 uncultured Bacteroidales bacterium
AAAATGAACGATATAGCACACATTGTAATCCGAACTACCAAACCCCTGCTTTTTGATTCCTACAGTCAAAACCGTATAACCGGAGCTGTAATTTTTATTGACGAAGGAACAAACGAAACAGTAGGAGTGGGGATGATTGAATAAACTTTTGGATTGCAACTATATTCCAATACAGGTATTTCAAGTAATTTTATGCAATAGATGATTTTACCTGTCTATACCACATTTCACTGGTTTTTCGATGCACTCTTCAACCGAACGGCCAAATCATACTACTTTAGCAATCTTAATCAGGTTTCGATGGCGGATTTTCGGGTATTTTCAAATAAAAATTGGTGTGATATACCAACAAATGCTATACTTTGCTTGGTATTTATTTTTTCAATTGGCATTTCGCAAAAACTTTCTGCCCAAACCGATTCAGTATCAACCTTGTCTGCTGGCCCAGCTTGGCTTGTTCCGGCATCAGAGTTGAACAAAAAAAGGCTTAGGCTTCTCACCACCACAGTTGTAGTGGGGTATTCGGCAACATTGCTTGGGCTTAATTATTTGTGGTATGCCGATTATCCGCGATCATCATTCCATTTAATCAACGACATTGAAGAGTGGCAGCAAATTGATAAAGCTGGTCATACGGTCGGTCCATATATTGAGGCTGCTTATATTATGCATGTTATGCGCTGGACTGGCATTGAGCATAAACGGGCTGCTATTTATGCGGGTCTTACTGCATTTATGCTACAGAACACGATTGAGGTTTTTGATGGTTTTTCAGCCGAATGGGGTGCATCTTTAAGCGATGTAGCCGCAAACTTTGTTGGTTCGGCTATAATGACATCACAGGAATTGGTTTGGGGCGAACAAAGGATACGCCTCAAAATTTTGCCTCATTTTGAAACTTATCCTCCAGGCGAACTAAAGCAGCGGGCCGACCAATTGTATGGCACATCTTTGATTGTTAAAACACTGAAAGATTACAACTCCATGAACACTTGGGCAAGTATCAACCCGGCATCATTTTTTAAAACCCAGCAACATTTGAGTTGGTTGAATGTGGCTATAGGCTATGGTGCGGGTGGGATGTACGGTGGCTTTGGAAACACCTGGTACGATGAAGCAGGAATTTTTCACGACCGCACCGATGTACAGCGTTACCGAAAAGTATTCCTATCACTTGATATGGATTTTTCAAAAATAAAAACCCATTCGCGCACCTTGAAAGCTATTCTGGGCGTACTGAATATTGTGAAAGTGCCAGCACCAACACTTGAATTCAATACAAAAGGGCAAATTATTTTTCATCCTTTGATGTGATAAAATAGTGGTAACAGTTCAGCTTTTAACCGGAAGATGAAGGACGTACGATTTTTATTGATTTAGGTTGTTAGGCTGTTAGGCTGTTAGGCTGTAGGCATTTAGGGCTTGCTAATCAAATTGTGCTTGATTTTATCCCAAAATAATGAATAAAAATGTCCCTAACACCCAACCCCCAACTCCTAACCCCTAAAAGTTACAAATATTGATATTTGCAGCTTTAATATGGATTATTACAATTTATAATTTCTCTGCCACAAGCACCACATAGTCGAACACCAATCCTTTCTTCAGGCATTTCTCGCCTTTTATTGTGAAACCGGCCTCTTCGAGAAGGTAAATATATTCGTTTAAAGTGAGTTGGTGTGGGTGTAGGATGTCGAAATGCAAATACCGGAATACCGTGCGCAAGAATTTATAGTTGTGCGAATCAATGGATAAAACCAAATTTCCTCCTGTTTTGCAACAGGCATAAAGGGTTTCAACAGCCAGTTTTATATCGCTTACATGGTTTATTACATTCAGGCTGAAAACAAAATCGAATTGGGTTTGGCACTGAAAACTTTCGGCAGATGAAGCGAGGAAATGGACGTTTTCAAACTTTTCGGGAATAAAAAATGGGAGTTTTAATTTGTATTGATCAATTAGAGGATCAACTGCGGTAACTTTTCCGGGCAGCACCATAAATATTCCGGCAGGCCCACATCCCATATCCAAAAAACTGTGGCTTTGCAATGGTTTTGCCCAATTGCTGATTTCGTTGAGGAAATTATGCCAATAGTTTTGTTTCCACTTGAAATATTCATCCGCTTCTTTCCCCCGCAAATAATTCGTCCACCACCTTTTCTCAAAATATTGAGCAACTTTCCAACGTACTGGTGTCATTCCTAAATTATTTTTGGTTGCTAAAATCATAAAGCATTGGAATAAGGCCATTTCCCAACAGTTTTCTTCCCCTTTAGCTTCGAAAAAACTACTGAAATCGGCATCGAAAACCAGATTGTAGGTTAAAAGTCCATGTAAAAGAAAAATCAAATGGTGAATCAATCTTATTAAGTCGCCCTTTATTACAGCGAATTTCACGATTCTACCTCAGAACCGTTATCTTTCCGCTGTACAATTTATTGTCCTGCGAAATCCGGTACAAGTAAATTCCCGGTGCAAGTTTTTGTCCGTTAAAGCCGCTTGCATCCCAAGCAATTGTGCTCATGCCTTGTTCAAACATTTTGTTGCAGGGAACCGAAACCAATTCACCAAACATGGAGAAAACCTCTATCCGCACAAACGTGTCTTTGTTGTTGTTCAACCTGAACGTTGCATCGCAGTTAATCGGGTTAGGATAAACAGTAACATTGCTAGTATTTTCGAGTGGATTGGTTTGGGAGAGTAGGAGAGGGTCAATGCAAATCATAACGTGGTTGTCGGAAGTGGCAGTATTCACGAAAAGTGTATCGCACAAAAGCTCGGTTTTGCCCGAAATAGGAAGAATTACCTTTACTTTCATGTTCAGCATGTCGCCGCTTAACAGGGAATATGGCAAGGTGATGTTCCAGTTTTCGATTTCCCAAGCGAAAGGGGCTGTGCCCGAATTGTTAATCTGTACAAGGGCAACGGGTTGGTTGGTATAGTTGCGGACGGTAGCGGTTTTGCC
>CAIRHD010000334.1 GCA_903878265.1 uncultured Bacteroidales bacterium
GTTTTATTACATTTCGCCACAGGTTTGGGCTTGGAAAAAACACCGCGTTCACAAGTTACACCGCATTACCGACCTTGCTTTTGTAGTATTGCCATTCGAAAAAGAATTCCACGCACAATATGGATACCACGTTGAATTTACCGGTCATCCAATGCCCGATTCGATGGATTTGACTGCAAAAACTGATGAATATGCTTTCAGGAAAACCAACGGACTTAGCGATAAACCAATAATCGCGCTAGTGTCGGGCAGCCGCAAACAGGAACTGCAACGCATACTGCCTATCATGCTTAAAACCACAGTTCGCTTTCCAGAATACCAGTTTGTAATAACGGGGGTTGATACCATCAAACAGGATTATTACACCAAACTCATTAAAAATTACCCTGTGAAAGTTGTTTTTGGCAAAACCCAAGAACTGCTAAGGATTTCGCGGGCAGCAGTGGTTAAATCGGGTACCGTAACCCTCGAAACTGCCATGTTGGGCGTGCCACAGGTGGTGTGCTATCAGTTTAGTTTCATTACCTCACTCATAGCCAGGTTGCTGGTACACGTTAAATTTGCTTCGCTTGTGAACCTGATATTGGATCGTGAAGCTGTAACCGAACTGCTGCAAAACAAATTTACTGTCAAAAACCTGTACCGCGAACTTGCGCTACTTTTGCCCGATGGCGAACCCCGCAGCCGTATGCTCAACGATTACAAGGAATTGCTGACGCTCGTTGGCCCTCCAGGCGCATCGGACAGGGCAGCCGCGATAATGGTGAAGGAATTGATAGTGAATAACGAATAGTGAATAACGAATAGTGACACTCTGCTTTCAGTCTTTTCACCTCTTTTCTAACAGTATAAAATTGATTGCCCCAATAACATTTCAACAAAAAGATTCAATACTAAATAACAACAAAACCGTGGCGAAAAACCCAATACTTACCATCGCAGTTACGCTCCTTGCCGTGTCGATGGCATTCACTTCCTGCAAAGGAACAAATACTTCAGCCGTTAGCACCGCCGATAGCCTTTCAATGGATTCAGCAACTGTACACCAGATACCCGATACCAATAACATGGTGAAGGAAGAAACCCAAAGCTGGGACAATGCAGCCAAGGCGTTAAAAGAGGAGAAAATGACGCAGCAAACAACTGATCCTAAACATGTTGTTACTTTAAAACCAGATACCGCCAATAAAAATAAAGCTCAGGTCGGCACGCCCAAAATGACCCTGCTGAATATGCCAAACCCATACAGGCCGCAAGAACTGCTCGATGGGCTGGAAAAAGCACAGAAAGGTGATTTGCGCGGTGCCATTGTTGATTTCGACTTATGTATAAAAAAGAATTACAAGAACTACAATGCATATTTTTATAAAGCAAAAGCCTTGATCGAATTGAACGACACAAAGGAAGCTTTTGCCAGCATCGACCTTGCCTTACAATACAATCAGGGCAACCCGGTTTTTTACTATTACCGGGGCAAACTTTATTTCGATTCGGGAAATACCGATAAAGCAAATGAGGATTTCGAGAAAGCTCTGACCTTAAACCCGCATTTTGTGGATGCTTTGAACTACCGCGGCGTGATAAAAGAAGTTAAAGGCAAACATGCCGAA
>CAIRHD010000335.1 GCA_903878265.1 uncultured Bacteroidales bacterium
CTTGTAAACGATACCTATTCGGTTGTTGTTACCGATGTAAATGGCTGTACTGCTACTTCATCGGCAGTAGTCACTCAGCCCCTTGCTCCTTTATTTGCCGAAGCTGGGGTAGTATCGCATGTAAGCTGCTACGGTGGCCACGATGGGTCGGCAGATGTTTCGGTTTCGGGTGGCACAACCTTGTATTATTACGCTTGGTCATCAAACCCGGTACAAACCACTGCCACAGCAACAGGCTTAACCGTAGGCACTTATTCGGTTACAGTTACTGATGCTAACGGATGTTCCGTAACCTCATCGGCAACCTTAACACAGCCGGTACAATGGTGGCCGGCATTATCTGGCTCAACACCTGTTTGCCAAAACTCGACAGGGAATATTTTTACAACCGATGCGGGTATGAGCAATTATCAATGGGTTGTTCCGGCAGGTGGGGTTATTACGGCAGGAGGTACTGCCACCGATAACACCGTTACCGTTACTTGGACTGGTTTTGGGCCAAAAACAGTTAAGGTAAACTACACCAGGCCCGATGGCTGTACTGCTGTAGAAGCAGGAGAGAAAGCGGTACTGGTAAATGTGGCTCCAACCCCTGCAATTACTGGCGATCCCACCGTTACCCAAGCACAGGTGGTAACGTATGAAACCGCATACTCGCCAGGCTTTGGATACACCTGGAATGCCAGCCATGGCAACCCGTTGGTGTGTTTCCCTAACCGCAACTGCCTTACCATAACATGGGATTTCCCTTGTGGGGTAATAGGCTCAGGCTATGTAACAATTACCGAAACCAACATGACCACAGGTTGTTCCACAACAGCAACCCAGGTAATCACGATTACGCCGTAAGGCTTGTTAAAATGAAATAAAAAGCTGGGGTAAGGCGGTAAGCTGGACCCCGGCTTTTTTGTTTTAAATAAAAGTGTCGGGGCGACTTTTTCGATCACCCCGACACTATGCTGTAACATCAGCAAACAACAGCCATCCTGAAATAGGGTGGCTGTTTTTGTTGGCACAATTCCCGGACTTACTATCATAACTTTGCCAAAACAGTAGCGAAGTATGTCTTGCCAGTATTCACGGGGTGACTGAAAATTCGCCCTGTGAATTCCAAATCGAGCCACGCCCTTTCTTGTAGATTCCCTGATACCGGGTTTTTCGATGCCAGAGGCATTGCATATTTATAAAAATAAACTAATCCCAAGTGGTTCGACCCCATCCGGGGTCGTATTGCCAATTTATTTACCGTTTTTATACATATTTGAATCCTCTGGATTCTATCTGTTTGGTAGGGCTTATTGTCGGGGCGACTTTTTCGGTCACCCCGACACTTTGCTGTACGTCAAATAAAATCCAAACCAGAGAAATTGTACCCACACCCTTCCGGGAAGAAGACATACGCCAAGTGTAGTATCCTGAAGAATTATTGCGTTTGTTTTCTTTACCCAAAAATATATTTTATGACAAAAATATATTTGCTCATATATTGATTATCTTTGTATTGACAAATACAATTATTAAATCATTAAAATCATTCACATGAAAAAAAATTTACGTTATCTGATTGCCTGTTTGTCCGTTCTGTTTGTCCTTGAACAAAACGCGACAGCGCAAATTACCATTTATGACAATACAACTACTTATGGAGGCTATAATTTGAATGGCGGTGCTGAACTTCAAGGCACGAATACAATTACACGCTTGGTTGCCGATGATATTCACTTGATCGGCACCCCCCCATTTTGCCCCACCACCATTTATTTCAGTGTCCATAATGCAAATGGTGTTGTTGTATCTGCCCGCCCAAGGATAAGATTTTATTCTGCCGATGGAACTGGTGGCGGACCGGGAACCGTTATTGCTGCATATTCTTTTAATCCAATATCTTTACCAATTGGGCCTAATATGTATTATTTTACTCCTCTTGGCCTCTCTATTGCATCAAATAATATTTGGGTAGGAATGACATTTGATAATAATGGCGGCACAGGGGCTACTCTGGCCGAGTTGAATAATCTAGGTATGGTATTGGCAGATCCACCTACTGTTGGTAGCAGTACGGATACCTATTTTAGTACAACGGCAGCAGGAAGTTTCAATTCAAGTAATCCTCTTGGTTCATTAGGGAATTTTAGTGGCAGCCCGGTTGCCAATTTCCTCTTTGGATTTTCGGCTTGTACTACTGCCACATCCGTAACCAGCCAATCCACTGCCGCACAAACGCAATGCTTTGGTGGCACTTTTGCAGCTATTACAGTATCGGCAACTGGCTGTAGTTTAAGCTACCAGTGGTACCGCAATGCAAGCAACAGCAATAGTGGGGGAACTTCACTTCTTGCGGCTAATGGGGCACAAACCTACAGTTACACCCCACAAGCCACGGCATCAGGCACCAAGTATTACTATTGCGTGGTAAGTGGCACTTGTGGGCCCGATACCACTGACGTGTCGGGGGCGTTTTTAACAAATGCTACCACAACAGTAACCTACCAATCCACTGCCGCACAAACCCAATGTTATGGTGGCACTTTTGCAGCTATTACCGTATCGGCAACAGGCGATGGCTTAACCTACCAATGGTATAGCAATGCAAGCAACAGCAATAGCGGTGGAACTACGCTTGATGCTGCCAATGGGGCACAAACCGATAGTTACACACCACAAGCCACAGCATCGGGTACTACGTATTACTATTGCGTGGTAAGTGGCACCTGTGGGGCCGATACCACTGACGTGTCGGGGGCGTTTTTGGTTAGGGATAAATTCAGGCCCGGCAATACAAAAGGTCATCAAACAATAGTTTACTATCCTTTTACTAACGACACTGACTACACGCTGCTATCTGACGATGTATCGGAAGCTGTTTGGGATTTCACAAAACTTCACGATTATTACGTTAGTGACGATGGGTTCGGCAATGTGCTTCAGACGTATCAAGATGGAACTGCCGTGTATGCGGCTACAGCTTTAGCTAATAACGCATACTTTTCGTTGACGCTCAATGCTGTGAGCACCTTATCCCTGGATTCGCTTCTTTTCGAGGTAGGCAAAGGAGGATCATCCGATCCGCGTGGATTTTTCATCCGTTCGAGCATTGATGGATATACAAGCGACCTTATTACGGAAACGCTTCCTTTGGGATCGCAGCAAGCTCCAATCCTACACAAATTATTGTTAAACGCTTCACATGAAGGGATTTCAACGGTAACTTTCCGCTTTTACCTATTTTCGCCAAGTAACAGTAAGTCCATTGATTGGCGGAATTTAAAATTCGTTTATGGCGAAACGGGCGAAACTATCTGCAATAATGAAAATCCTGCACAAATAAACAGTTTAAGCCCAGCAAGCGGAGGCGATGGGCCCATTGCTTATCAGTGGCAAAGCAGCACCGATGAAGCGTTTACTTCGCCTACAGACATAAGTTCCAACACAACTAGCTACGACCCTCCAGCAAACCTTACCGCAACAACCTGGTACCGCCGTCAGGCAAAAGATGGGGCTTGCAACACAACGTTTACGTCTTCGGGCACGGTTTGGAAAGTTACAGTTCTCCCCGTTTTCACCGCCGGCACAATTGACAATACAGGACAAAACATTTGCTACAATGACGATCCTGCTATAATAGGCAACACAACAGTTGCCAGCGGAGGCGATGGAGCTATTACTTACCAATGGCAGAGCAGCCTGGACGCAGCGTTTACCTCACCGACTGACATTAGTTCGAATACTGCTACTTACGATCCGCCCGCAAACCTTACCGCAACAACCTGGTACCGCCGTCAGGCAAAGGATGGGACTTGCAATACCACTTTTACGTCTTCGGGCACGGTTTGGAAAGTTACGGTTCTACCCGTTTTCACTGTTGGAAGCATAAATAAATCGGGTGAAACCATTTGCTACGAATATGATCCTGCACAAATCGGCGATTCTATTTCTGCCAGCGGTGGCGATGGAACCATTGCTTACCAATGGCAAAGTAGTCTGGACGCAGCATTTACCTCGCCAACGGATCTAAGTTCTAACACAGCCACTTACGATCCACCTGTAGGCCTTATCGCAACCACTTGGTACCGCCGCCAGGCAAAGGATGGGATGTGCAACACAAGCTGGGCAAGTTCGTTAGGCGAATGGAAAGTAAAGGTGTATGACAATTTCAATCCGGGAACGATAGGGAGTGTAGGCGCAATGGTATGCTACGGCGGCGATCCTGATGAAATAGTAAGTGAAACCGATGCCAGCGGAGGCGATGGGGATATATCATACCAGTGGTGGAGCAGCACAACAGGATCACAACCAAAAAATTTTACAGAAATTATCGGTGCAACAGCAAAAGACTACAACCCACCGGCTGGTCTCACTGTATCTACCTGGTATCGCCGCTATGCAAAAGATGGAACTTGCAACAACTTTACAAAATCTCCCGGCCCTTGGAAAGTTACTGTTTACAACAGTTTCGATGCCGGCACAATTGCCAGTACAGGACAAGCCATTTGTTATAACGGCAATCCTGACATAATAGGCAACACAGCAGATGCCAGTGGAGGCAATGGAACCATTATTTACCAATGGCAGAGTAGCCTGGATGCAGTGTTTACCTCACCAACAGATATAAGTTCTAATACAAGCACTTACGACCCGCCTGCAAACCTTACAGCAACCACATGGTATCGTCGACAGGCAAAGGATGGGACTTGCAATACAACTTTCACTACTTCGGGTGGAGTTTGGAAAGTTAACGTATCACCAACCACCGCACTTACTGGTGCTACCAGCGTAACCCAGGGACAGGTTGTAACCTACTCCACACCATACAACGCCGGCAACAGCTACACCTGGAATGCCAGCCACGGCAACCCCCAAATCTGTTTCCCCAACCGCAACTGCCTCACGCTAACATGGGATTTCCCTTGTGGTATTATTAATCCGGGCTATGTAACGGTAACCGAAACCGATCCAAGCACAGGTTGCTCGGCAACAGTAACACAGTGGATTACAATTGCGCCATAAGGTTTGTAAAAATGAATGAAAAGTCGGGGTTTGGCGGTAAGCTGAACCCTGGCTTTTTTTGTTTTATACATGAGTGATTGGTTAACCCCAAAATCGCCCCGACACATGCTGGAAACCGCCCCGAAACTTATCAGGAATAGCTTTGTCGGGGCGGCTTTTATAATCAACACCCACGAGACTTGGCAAAAACCACTCGGAAGGATAATTTTCAAATTATCTCATTTTCGATATGTTATATATTTCATAAATCCACTTGTCCAGAAGAACTTTTAACACCGTAAATTGTTTGTTGATAATAAAGTTCTGTTAGGATACTCCCCGATGTTGCTGCTGACTTGCTGGAGACTCTATTTACTCATTTACTACAACATACATTCGAAATATAAATAATACTGTACTTGGTTTTTACTAACATCTACTCAGACAGCAGGCATATTATCACTTTCCTGTTTTCCAATAATCTATAGGTTGATCAAAATTGTCGGCAACAAATGCAGGATTTCGGTTTTTTTCTCAGTATATACGCAGCAATAAATTCTATCGGAAAAAAAATCATCTTAGGGTTCAACTGAAAATAGTAGCAAGCAAATTAATAAATTTGAGGTAAACATTCTTTTCAATCAAGTTCAAACAAACACAACAATCAACTAAATCCCAATTTATGAGCCGACATCTACACTTTATCATAATCCTGATCATTTGTTCGACTTTCATGGAGCTAAAAGCGCAGAAGTCGTCAAACACAAATTCAACCGATTACTATTATTACTGGAACAAGCGGATTGACCTGAAACCGCGTACAGACCGTGTTCTTGTCATTTTTAAGGAGAGCGGCATACCGGATAATGCACAACGAAGCGTTTTGATTTCTGCTGTGCAAAGTCCAACTGATAACGTCAACAAGATTGACAACAATACCTGGATGATCAAAACGCCGGATATTAAATCTGTATCTGAGGCTGAATCGTATATACAGTCGCTTTCAAATAAAAGTTCCGATATAAAACTTGTAAGCAAAGTTTATTTTGGCGAAAGCGAATCGGTAATCCAATATCCCATGGATGAAGTGATCGTGAAACTAAAGAATGTAAGCGACAAACCACTTCTCGAAGCCCTTAACCAGAAGAACAAAGCCTATATTGTCAGCAATGTGAGCAGCAATAAAGGTTTTCTCATCAAAACAAATAACAACAGCAAACTAAGTAGCCTCCAACTTGCGGAGCTTTACCGCAAAGCAGGTATTTTCGAGTTTGTGGAACCCAATTTCGGTTATGCTGAGTGGTCGCTATTGCATCACGCTGCAAACGACCCGCTTTTTACCAGCCAATGGGCTTTGAAAAACACAGCACAAGCAGTAACAACTGATGGGATAACAGCGTATGGCGATGTTGCTTCAACAAATGGGTTGATCGGCGCCGATATGGATGTTGCAACTGCATGGGACTATACAACAGGAAGTGCATCTATTGTTGTTGGGCTGCTCGATACGGGCATCGACTCAACCCATGTTGACCTTGCCAATAAATTAGTAGTAGGCTTTGATGCTACCACAAACAAATATGGTGCAAGTATTGACCCCTATGGGCATGGAACCCAATGTGCAGGTTTAATAGGTGCCGTAATGGACAACAATATTGGCGTGGCCGGAGTAGCTCCGTTAACCAAACTTATGAATATCAGAATTTTCAACTCAAGCGGAACCACTACCAGCACTTTTATCCTTCGGGGACTTGATACTGCATTTGCTAAAAAAGTTGACTTATTGAGCAATAGCTGGGGTGGAGGTTCCCCTTCGGCTGCCCAGGAAAATTCGTTCAACAACAATATCCTAAACGGTAGGAATGGTTTGGGGGCGATTTGCCTGGCATCGAGTGGGAACAATTCGCGAAACCCATCCGATTATCCTGCCGCTTACGACAAAGTAGTTGGTGTTGGTGCTTCGACCCAACAGGATATAAAAAAATCGCCCGGAACCGGTAACCAAGCCTGGTGGGGAGGGAATTATGGCGAATTTAGCGCAACCTCATACCTGGCTTTTGTTGCTCCTACAGTTTGTTACACCACTGCATCTGGAGGTGGTTATAATGCTACATTCAACGGCACTTCTGCCGCCTGTCCCAATGCTGCAGGCGTTGCTGCCCTTGTGTTGGCGGTAAACCCTTCACTTACTTCTGCACAGGTTTATGAAATGATGGCACGAGGTGCAGATAAAATTGATAATGTTGCCTACAATAAATCGAAAACGTATGGGATGTGGAACGATTATTACGGCTATGGCAGGCTGAATGCTTACCATTCTGTTAGGCTTGCTGCCGCTATTGATGTTACGCCCCCTACCATTGTTCACCAAAATGTTAAATCGCACTCAAGCACTTACCCAACATCAATTATGGCAACTATTGTTGACCAAGATGGAACTGCTGTTCCAGCAACGGGTAGCAATAAACCAATCCTATATTTCAGGCACAAGTTGAACGGAGGAGTTTGGAGCGTTTTCGATTCGCTGAACGCAACCAGTAATTCAGGTTCTGTGTTCAACTTTAAAATTCCAGGTTTCGGGCATGGCACCGAAGTCCAATATTACCTAAAGGCAAAGGACGCTTCTGGCAATGAAACCACATTCCCAAAACATGCACAATCTCTCAAATCATATACTTTATGCTTCTTCGGTATTGGTCAAATGGTTTCTTATAGCGCAAAAACAAGTGTATGGAGTTTTGATAATGCCATGACCAATTCACCTGCCATCACAGTACCAAATACATTCAACAAACCCTTGGTTGACCTGAGTGTAAGGATTTATTTAAGGGATACATGGATAAGCGATGTTTCGCTTATCACCTTGTGGTCGCCGGATGCAGATGCGGGAAACAACCGCAAAGCAATCTGGGGTCAAAACTATGCAGCAAGTCTTTCAACCCCTTTTGGAGGAATCAAAGGCTCATTGGTGAGCGACAGTGCAACCTCATTTTGGAAAAATGGTTATCTGGCATCCGGGCTTTGGACAGGTGGGAATTACAAACCCGATCATCCTTTTCAGGGATTAATGGGTATCAATATGGATGGCAACTGGAAATTCACCGGAAGGGATTTGTTATCTGGTGATGCAGCTAATTTTGATAGTATAAGGCTAAACCTTACCGGGCTTGATAATGTATTATCAGCTTGTGCGAAGCATGATACTCCGACCGATACTATCGCTTTCTTCCTTTCGAACACCTCACCATGCCAGAAAGATTTTTACATTAAGAGTACGGGAAATGCTGATCTTTCAATCACAGGATATACAATCGGCGGTGATTTTGCCTCCAAATTCACTTTGCTCAATACGCCTGCCAGCATAGTTGCGCCAGGCGATAGCAGCTTATATTCAATAGCTTTCGACCCATTGCCTTTGTTGCCAAGCGGCAATCCGGTGGTTGGTGAAAATGCAGTGCTTACCATTTTTACCAACGACCCATCCAAAGCAAATTTCAGGGTTTCGTTACAGAATGGGGATTCGGTATTTTGTGTAAATCCTTTAACTGCAGGCACTATTTCATCCGCACAAAGCGGTTGCAGCCCTTTTAACCCTTCCGAAATTACGGTTACAGATCCAGGCGTTCATATAGGAACCCTGGAATATCAATGGCAAAGTTCTGCCAACAACAGTACATTTACCAACCTAAGCACAGGAACATATACCGCAACAACCTACGACCCAGATCCATTAAGTGCTTCAACATGGTTCAGGCGGCTTACAAAAGTTACTTGCCAATCCACTTGGGTTAGTTCGGATACGGTAGCTGTAACAGTGTTCGGATTACCAACCGCAACAGCCGTTGTGGCAGCCAATGTAAACTGCTTTGGCAACAATAACGGTTCCATCGAGGTTTCCGTTTCGGGTGGACAAACAGCTTATTCATACCAATGGTCAACAAGCCCGGTACAAACAGCCTCATCGGTTTCTTCACTTTCTACAGGCATTTATTCAGTTACAGTTACCGATGCGAATGGGTGCAAGACCACGTCCTCGGCTACGGTAACCCAGCCAGAAGCATTAACTGCCTTAGCCTCGGTTGTTGGTAATGTTAGTATTTATGAAGGATCGGATGGTTCGGTAACAGTTTCATCAGGTGGGGGCACCACACCCTATTCGTATAATTGGTCGAGCGTTCCCACACAAACCACTCAAACTGCAAGCGGTTTAACCACTGGAACGTATTGGGTAACAGTTACCGATGCACATTCCTGTACGGCAACATCAAGCATTTTGGTTACACAGCCAACACCACCAACGGTTCAGGTTACAAATGTTGTGGTTACCAAGGTTGGCAGCACAACGGCCGTTATTGATTGGACGCGCGGCGATGGCAATGGTTGTGCCGTATTTGTGTGCCTAGGCACAACAGGCACAGCACTGCCAACCAACAATGTTACATACACGGCAAATACCGCTTTTGGGATTTCGGCCTCGCAAGTTGGGAGTACAGGTTGGTACTGCGTTTACGATGGCATCGGGACAAGCGTTACGGTTACGGGGCTTTCGCCGCTAACCGGATACAGGGTACACATCTGCGAATATAAACTGGGTTCAAAAACCTATAACACAGGAAGTGCAGTTAACAACCCTGTAAACTATACCACTTACGCCACACTCCTTGCAACAGCTTCGGCAACCAAAAATGTAAGTTGTTCTGGTGTAAACGATGGTTCGGTAACAGTTTCCGCTTCGGGCGGCAACCCGTCCTATTCTTATCTATGGTCGAGTGTTCCAGCACAAACTGCACAAACCGCAACCGGTTTATCGGCTGGCACTTACACCGTTATTGTTACCGATGGGGCTTTGGCCACCGTGACCGCCTCAACTTCACTAACGCAGCCAACGCAATGGTGGCCGGAGTTAACGGGACCAGCATCAGTTTGCCAAAATTCGACAGGAAACAATTACATAACCGATGCAGGAATGACCGATTATGTTTGGCTTGTTTCAGCCGGCGGCACAATTGCTTCGGGAGGCACTAGTACAATTAATACCATTGCCATAAACTGGACTGGATTTGGGCCACAAACCGTAAGCGTGAACTACAAAACCCCTGCAGGATGTGTTGCCATAGCACCGAAAGTGAAAGATATTTTGGTAACTGTTGCACCAACCCCAGTACTTTCAGGCCTTGCCGCCGTAACCCAGGGACAGGTAGTAACTTACTCCACGCC
>CAIRHD010000336.1 GCA_903878265.1 uncultured Bacteroidales bacterium
TCAAAACCTTTCACTTGGCTTAAAGCGGTTTTGAGGCTTTCGCGGTATATTTTGTTTTGTTCGATAAGTATAATGTTCATTGGTTTTTCCTTCTTAATTGTTTTTTTTGAATGTTCCGGCAACTATTTCAACGCGGTCGAAAGTTACGCTGCCGGGTCGCGTTTCGTAGTCCTGCGCGTCTTCTAAGGTCATATCAATTGTGCCATTACTCAATTGAGCAGTGAAATTATATTGGTCGTTTATAAAGTACTCCTGGTAATTTCCAATATCGGGATTTATTGACTGGGCAAGGAAAATAAGCCCTGATACACCATTAATATGTGAGTAGGTTTTTATCATTTAGTTGTTGGCAGGTTAAAAGGTTTCGCTATAAATTAGGTTATGCCCGATTGCCGTACTTTTACCAGCTCTTCTTTGTAAAGTTTTTTTACAAATTTACAGTGCATATAGCCCTAACAAATACGTGTAAACCTGTAGATTGACTAAGGGTAAACCTGTAATTGTAGTAAGGGAAAACCCTTAGGGTGCTTTGGTGGTGGGGATTGGTTATTGGTGATTGGTGACTGGTGATTGGTGACTGGTTATTGGTTATTGGAAAATGGTTATTGGTTAATGGTTAATGGAAAATGGTTAATGGAAAATGGTTAAAGGAAAATGGAGAATGGTAATTGGTTATTGGAGAATGGAAAATGGTGATTGGTGACTAGTGATTGGAGACTGGTGATTGGTGACTGGTGATTGGTGATTGGTTATTGGTTATTGGAAAATGGTTATTGGTTAATGGAGAATGGTTAATGGAAAATGGTGATTGGTGATTGGTGACTGGTGATTGGTTAATGGAAAATGGTTAATGGAAAATGGTTATTGGATAATGAATGGGAAATGGGGAATTGAAAATGGTTAATGGAGAATGGTTAATGGCGGACACTGAGCTTGTCGAAGTGTTATTGAATATTAGACAAAGTATAAATATCTGTAATTGAGAATTATAAGGAGATTATTTAGAAAATATATTTATGCCGTATTTTGTATCTAATCTTTCAGATTATTCGCTACTTGCTTTATTTAAGGAGTGAATGAGATCGCTTCGCTATGTTGATATTTTTAGGCATTAAATTTTGAAATGCCGCCTTGAATTTAGGTCAAAAAGCAAAGGTTAAAAGGCAAAAGTCAAAGGTGCATGACTAACAATATTTGCATCTCATTTCAAATAAAATCCTACATTTTGATTTCAATTCAGGTTATATTTCAAGCATTCGCCTCTCTCCTTGTCACCCTTCACCCCTCACCATGTCGCCCATCTCCATGTCGTCCCTTCGCCCCTCCCCATGTCTCCCCTCGCCCATCTTGAACTTAAAAAATATAGTCTAACTCTCCAACTACTCCAATGCAAAATAATTGTTGTTGATAGCCCATACTATCAGGCCTGCAATGTTGTGGACGTCGGCTTTAAGGAAAATATTGCTGCGGTGGGTTTCAACTGTTTTGGCACTGATAAAGAGTTTTTCTGCAATTTCATGGCTGGTCAACCCCTGGCATATCAAATTCAAAATATCTATTTCGCGGTTTGTCAATTGATTGGTGGCCGTGGGGAAACGGACGGATTGAAAGGCCATTTTCTGCAAAATTTCCTGACTGAAATAATTTCCACCCTCAAACACAGTATTAATGGCTTGTTGCAGCTCAAACTTGTTCGCTTTTTTTAATATAAAGCCTTTCACCCCGGCATTTATCATTTGCGTGTAGTGGGTCATGTCAGCAAACATGGTAAGGGCAATAACATTGAGGTTTGGGCGCAGTGCCATTGCTTTGCGTGTAGTTTCCACGCCATCAATTATGGGCATCCCAATATCCATAAGCACCACATCGGGGCAGGTGTTTTGCAGGAACTGGAGAAAATAATTCCCATTGGAAGTATCAAAAACGACTTCAAAACCCTCGATCTGGCCTATTACCAACTTGATGCCTTCCCTAAAGAGGTCGTGGTCGTCAATAATAGCTATTTTAATTTGATTTTCCATTTATATGTATTGCTTTATAAGGGATTTTGATTGATGCTTTCATGCCTTCGCTTTGGCGGTTGTCGAAAATTAAGGTCCCTTCCAAAGAGTTGATACGGTTTTTGATGTTCTTTAAGCCCGTGCCTTGTTTTTGGCCCATTTTTTCTTCAGCCGAAAAGCCAATCCCATTATCGCTGTACTGAACATGGAGCATATTTTCGGATATAAATACGTTTATGCCAATCCGCGAGGCTTTAGCATGTTTTAGGGTGTTGTGGATAAGTTCCAGGATTGTGCGGTAAATGGTGAGTTCAACTTTGAGGTCGAAGCGGCTAATTTCTTCAAATTTCAAATCGAACCCAATGTTTTTGCTCAGGTCTATTTCGCCTATAAAATTTTCGAGGGCAACCTTTAACCCATATTTTTCGAGGATCTGAGGGCTTATATTATGCGAAATCCTCGTCGAGTCGTCAATCGCGCTATCAATAATGCCGATCAGCTTGGCTTCGATAGCCGATTTCTCGGCAGCATTATCAGCATCAATATACGCCTGAAAATAGAGTTTTGCAGCCGACAGCAAAGGGCCAAGCCCGTCGTGCAAATCGGAGGCTATCCGTTTCCGCTCTTTTTCCTCGGTTAGGATAACGGCCTCAATTAGTTTTTGCTTTACAAAATCCTTTCGTTTTAACTTGAAATAGAAAAAACTTAACACAAATGCGATGAACAGTATAACGACTATTATGACAAGGAACAGGAATTGTTTTTTATGGAATTCGTTCTTTTGCTCTGCCTCCCTAATTTTTTGATCTTTGGTAAACAAGTCGTATTTAGCCGATTGTTCGTTTATCTGTGTGCTTATCCTGTCTTTATAAAAATTCTCCATAAGCGAACGGCTTAAAGACAAAAAACCATAAGCCTCTTTATAATTTCCGGTCAGGTTATAAATAATTGCCATTTGCAGGTACAAACGCATAAAAAGGTTCCTGTTTTCCTCAATGGCGCATAGATTTGTGGCGCGCACCACAGCCTGCAACGCCATTTTATAATCTTTTAACCTGACGTAAATATTGCTTAGGTTTATCAATGCACTCATTTCGTGGTAGAACATTCCGGCCTCATCGAAATTTTCAATAGCTTTTAGAGACATTTCGAGGGCCTTTCCATACTTTTTTTGCACGGTGAACCGGTAGCTAAGCTCATTTTGCGACAATGCCATGTTAGCTTTGGAATTGATTTTTTCGGATAAGGAAATGCAGAGTTCCGAATATTTTAGTACCGAATCAGAAATATGAAGTGTGTTGATCCCCCATTCGTCGTAAATGGCAGCCAGGCGGTTATAAGCAAAAGCCCTGTTAACATCCGAAACGGATCGTTTGCTGTTCAATATATCGGTGAGTATTTCGATGCCTTTTTCGTATTCCTGTTTTTGCCGGTATGCCTCGGTAAGGTTTATCCTGCAATAGTCGGCTTTTTCGGGGTTTGTTGCCAACGAATCCAAGGCTTGCATCAGCAAATGTATGGCTTTGTCGGGCATTGATTTTTCGAGGAATTTCCGGGCAGAATAAATGAGCGCATCGGTATGGCCGAGGGAATCGGGGGCTTCGAACATTCTCTTTTCAAGTGCTTTTACCGCATTGGTATCGGCATAAATCACTTTCAATCTCAAATAATTGGTTTGTGCTTGTTGAATGGGAGAAAGTTCTTTTTTATAAAACTCCAGTTTTTTTAGGTATTGTTTCGATGTGCCAAGATCGGAATTAACGGTTTCTGTCCCTTTATTGTAAAGGCTGTCGAAAACAAAGCCTTTCGGAAGTTGCTGCCCATACAAGTTGCCCGCAGCAAAAAAGCAAAAGGCAATCCCCAACAATATCCATAGCTTGGCCCCGCTGCGCACAACATCAAACAACTTTCTGACCGGTGATAAATGGTAAGTTTTCAACATATTTGGCATGTTGGCGATTGGGCTATAAGTATTAATTTGTCAAAGTTAAGAACAAATATGAGTAGGCTGCAAATTAAATAAAATACTTCATGCTAATTATAATTTTCCGGGTAATGCTTCAAAACCTCGGCAGGGGTGGGGCAGACCAAGGAAAATATGGAAAGTGAAAATGTTCAATTCCTGTGCTTGCGCGAAGTTGAAGTTGGGAACCAGTGTTAGGAACCAACAAAAACAGCCACCCAATGCTGGATGGTTGTTGATTGCTTTTATAACATCAAAGTGTCGGGGTGACTGAAAAAGTCGCCCCGACACTATTATTCACGGGGCGGATTTTTAGGTCACCCCGCGAATGATCACCATGACTGCTAAACGCCCCAACAATTTAGCGGCTATAAAAGCCACAACTTGTTCCCAATACGCAAAAGAACCCTATATTTGCGCTATCCATTTACAAAACCCCATTTTTTATCCTATTGTATTACGCTCTTTCAAACAACCATTGTATGTCAGAAATTGAATTGAACCGGTTTTTAAACAACGTTAAAAAAGGCAAAACCGAAGAAGATATAAAACATGCCTACGCCAAGTATTTCAATATAAATTACGATACTTCCGACCGCCACGACCTCTATACTCCACGGGTACTGTTCGAGTTTAAATTCGATAAAAACTTTACTAACCTCAAAACACGTTCGCAAATTATTGCCCAAACCCTGTACTATATACACAGGCTCAAATTTCATGGGTATATTGATAAGCCCATTCCGCCCATTATTTGCATGGCCGACCAAAACGAAGCCATGTTTACCGAAACTTCCCTTTGGAAAGATTTTTACGACGATGCCGCCTGCCAGTACGATTGGGATTTAGCCCCAAGCATCCCCGACAGGCTGCTGGTGCAGCATATTTCGGAAACCCAATGGGCAAAAGAGGCCCACGTATATAAAATTTCCGACAGGGATGAGTTCCTGGTATTTGCCGCACAACTTGCCAGCTACCTTACCAACCAATTGAAACTCGGGTTCGAGGACAAGAAAGTAATTACCGAAGGCAATTTTGAGCAGGTATTTGTGTATTGGAACAAAATATTTGGCGATGCCGTGCGCAACGGGTTTAAAACAAGCCGCTATTTTGTGAGCGACATACAAAAAGGCAACACCACTTTTGTAAAAGAACAAAGCAAAGCCTTTTTCCGCATTGGGCAGGCTGGCGAAATAAAGGAAAAGAAAATATTAGCCAAGGATTACGAACATTTTTGGGGCTTGTTCGGCAAAGTATCAAACATTGATACCATACGCGCCATATTAGCCAAAATCGACAGGTTGACGGACGAAACCATGCGCCGCTTTAATGGCGAATTTTTTACCCCCGTTAGGTTTGCCAGCAAAGCACTCGACTATATCGAGAAAACCATTGGCAGGCAATGGTGGCGCAGCGGCGAATACCGACTGTGGGATATGGCTGCCGGAACCGGCAACCTCGAATACCATTTGCCGCAGGAAGCCTTGCCCTACTGCTACCTTTCCACCCTTTACAAGGAGGACAAGGAACACCTCGACAAGCTGTTTGCCGATGCCCACATTTTTCAGTACGACTACCTGAACGACGATATCGAAAATGTGTTTGCCGATAAAGCAGGCATCAACTTTGAGCTAACCTGGAAACTGCCCGAAAAACTGCGTACCGACCTTGCCAACCCCAAACTTAAATGGATTATACTTATTAATCCGCCCTTTGCCACGGCACAAAAAGCAGGGACAAACCACGGCGACAGCAAAGAAGGTGTTTCCGAAACAAAAATCCGTAAGCTGATGCACCGAGAAAATTTAGGCGAGGTTTCGCGGGAGTTGTTTTCGCAATTCCTTTACCGCATAAAAACGGAATTCAAAGGCAAAGAAAGCCACTTGGGCCTGTTTTCAAAAATAAAATACATCAATGCCAACAACGATCAAAAGTTTCGCGACCAGATATTCCAATTCACTTTTGCAGGTGGATTTGTGTTTTCATCCGCTAATTTTGATGGCACTTCTAAGAGTAGCCAATTTCCGGTCGGTTTCGTAATTTGGAAATTAAACCAGCCAGCCAAATTGGAAAATCAGGATATAGTACTTGATGTGTTTAATGAATTTGTTGAAAAAATTGATAGTAAAACTATTCCTATTGAAAATCGGGAATCGCATTTGAGCAAATGGATTAAAAGACCAAATGCAACAATTAAATTTCCACCTTTTGGTTCAGCAGTTGAAATTAAAAAGGAAAATTCAGACAGAAGAGATAGGATTTCAAAAGGGTTTCTTGCTTCCCTGATGTGTGCCGGTAATGATTTTCAACACCAAAATAATACTGCGTTTCTTTCTGGTCCTTATGTAAGTGCGGGAGCTTTATCCGTAACCCCCGATAACTTTGAACAAGCCATGGTAGTACATGCCGCAAGGCGCATACCCAAAGCCACCTGGCTCAACGACCGCGACCAGTATATGAAACCCAAAGCCGACCTGACCGAGGAATTTGTTACCGACTGTGCGGTATGGAACTTATTCAGCAACAGCAACGCCACCGCTGCCTTAAAGGATGTGGAATACGAAAAGGAACTGTACCATATACACAACCATTTTTTTCCTTTCCCCGTAACCGAAATAAAGCAGTGGGACATTGCCGACAGCGATATTGCCCTTACCCTTGCCTATGCAACCGATACGTTTGTAGCCCGCTGGCTTACGGGTAGGGTATTGAGCACCGAAGCGCAAGCCTTATTGCTAAAAGGGAAAGAGATTTATATGTACTACTTTGCCAACCTCAACCAAATGCGCACCAACAAATTTAAAATCGAAACCTGGGATGCCGGGTGGTGGCAAATAAAGCAAGCCCTGGGCGATGTTGATTTGGGCAAACCCGAACTAAAAGACCTTAAAGCACTGCACGACACCCTAAAAGAGAAAATACTCCCCAAGCTAAAGGAATATAAGATAATAGAGTAAATCACAGTTGCGCCCCGACTGATTTAAAATACACCAACAAGAACAGCCACCCAATGCTGGATGGCTGTTTTAACAGCAAAGTGTAGTGGTGACTGAAAAAGTCGCCCCGACACTTTTATTCACGGGGCGACTTTTTCTGTCACCCCGTGAATATATCCTGGATTATTCCTGGGTTTCGGCAGCCTTCACTGTGTAAACCTTTCGCCCTCCATACGCCACAGCCAATGCCAACAAAATAAATGTGCCGTTGCCGATAGGCGAACCACTTGTGCCGCCCGGTGCATGGTTTGTGCTGGAACCTTTGGCTCCTACGCCCGATGGTGGCGGTGGTGGCCCTTGGGCAAAACTGATTTGGGCAATAGCCATAAACGCGAGCAACAATATTGGGAGTATCAACGATTTGAAGGCTTTTTTCATAGTATGGTTTTTATTAATTGTTTGTTTTATCGGATTTGTTGTTTCCATTTTTCCCGGTGGTTTCCGGATTTAACTTTTACAGGGTTTGGAACCTCATAAAAATTGTTCCGGACGGTTTTTTTAATTTATTTATAGTTCTTCCAGAAGCTTATTTGCAGTAGTTACCGTTGAATAAACACCTTACTTGTGTAAGCATTATCTTCCGTTATTACCTTTACCAAATAATATCCTGTGCCGGTGTTCAGGCTGAATTGTGCAAGGTTATCGCTCAGTTTTTGCTGCATCATAATTTGACCCAAGGTGTTATACA
>CAIRHD010000337.1 GCA_903878265.1 uncultured Bacteroidales bacterium
AGGATATTCTGAATGAGCGTCAAAAAGAAGAAAACCGAACCACCAGACCTGCCCTTCCCAAGGATAAACAAATTACACCGCCAGAGGAAAGGTCAATTCAGGATATACTGAATGACCGTCAAAAAGAAGAAAACCGAACCACCGGCCCTGCAATTCCCAAGGATAAACATATTACACAGCCGGAGGAAAGGTCAATTCAGGATATATTAAATGACCGTAGAAAAGAAGAAAACCGAACCACCGGCCCTGCTTTTCCCAAGGATAAACATATTACACCGCCGGAGGAAAGGTCAATTCAGGATATATTAAATGACCGTAGAAAAGAAGAAAACCGAACCACCGGCCCTGCTATTTTAAAGGATAAACAGATCGCCTTACCAGAGGAAAAGGTTCAAAGAGCCTCCGACCCGGAAGAAAAAGTGCAGATGGATACCCTTTCTGAGGAAAATGTCCAGAAAAAAGGAAAAGAATCTACTGAATCGGAAGAGAAGTCCGGCCTTGAAGTCGGGCCGAAAACAAAAACCAAAATCATGAATGAGCTGTCCGGAGGGCAACCCCTGCCAAAAGACATAAAAAAATTCATGGAACCGCGGTTTGATACCGATTTCAGCAATGTGCGCATTCACAACAACAAAGAATCTTCCAACCTGAACAATCAACTTAACGCTAAGGCATTCACTTATAAAGACCATATTTTCTTTTCGGGCGAACATTATAGCCCCAATAGTGACGAAGGCAAAAAACTTATAGCCCACGAATTGACACATGTTGTGCAGCAAGGATCATCAGCTAATTTGAAGCGTAAAAAAATTACAGAACACGAAGACAAAAACAACAGTCTCCGGCTTTCTGCAATTTCTTCCACTGGTTCTGCTGTAATTCAAAGAGATATGCTCAATAAAATACGAGGCGGATTTGATGCTTTGAGCAGTGCGTTTAAAGGCGTTGTAGTTTCTGTGGGACAGGCAATTGGGTCAGGTGTCGATATCGCTTACCAGTTCATTAGCTCTGTTGCTTCTACTCTTGGGCTTGGTCTTGCGGTGGCTTGGTCGTGGCTCAATCGCCTTGGCGGTTTTTTCAAACTTGGGATAAAAGCAGCCTGGAGTTTAATCCAGCAAATTTCATCATTAATTGGTCTTGGCATCAGCGAAGCACTGAATTGGGTTCAACAACTTGCGGCAGTAGTTGGGTTGGGGGCAAATGCTGCATGGAACTGGATAAAATTATTGTCAAATGTTTTGGGCAAAGGCGTTAAAATAGCTTTGAACTGGATAAAAGTGGTTTCTGGAGTACTTGGCCTTGGTGTTCAAGTTGCCTTGAACTGGATTAAACTATTGGCAGCAACATTAGGTACGGGAATTTCAATTGGATGGAACTGGATACAAACCCTTGCGGGAGTTGTCGGCCTTGGGGCCAAAGCCGCATGGAACTGGATTAAAATGCTTTCCGGTTTTATTGGAATGGGCGTAAGTCCTTCCTGGGATTGGATTAGGCAATTGGGAGCCATTATAAATACAGGGGTTATTGGTGCGTGGAACTGGATCCGGCAATTGAGCGCCATTGTAAATTTCGGCATTACCATTGCATGGGGTTGGATACAACAAGTTTCCGCCATTATTGGTTATGGGGCAAAGCTAGCTTGGAACTGGTTAAAAATGCTCGCTCAAACAATCAATTCAGGAATTTTAATCGCCTGGAACTGGATACAACAATTGGCTGCAATTGTAGGATTTGGTGTAACACTTGCACTGATCTGGATACGTCAAGTCTCAGTGGTTATGCGTTTAGGGCTTATGATGGCGTGGGACTTCCTTAAACTTCTCGTTCAATTTGTTGGACTTGGTGCGGTAATTGTTTGGGGGTGGATTCAAGAAGTAGCAAGTATTCTTATGATGGGCATCACTATTGCCTGGAATTTTCTCAAACTTGTTGTTGCCACTATACGCCTCGGGTTCAGGATTGCCTGGAACTGGTTACTCAAAGCAGCTTCAAAATTGGCAATGATAGTTACCAAAGCATGGAATTTCCTTCTTAACCTTGCCAAAAAATTACTTAAAACCATTCTCGAAGCTTGGGATTGGTACTGGAATGCACCTTCCATTACTATTGAAACCAATTTTAGTGCTCCCGATGGTTCCGGAAAATCTCGAACAAATGTAGGTGTGGGAGAAAAAGTTACTTTTAAAGGAAGCAAACTTGGGGATTGGACCATATCTGGGGGAACACCTACTTCATTAGCCTCTGCAACCGATTTACGTTGGACAGCTCCGAACAGGGCAACATCGATAAATATAGCTTTGATATCTGGAAAATATACCAGGAAAATGGCAATGAATGTATTAGAACCGAATGCGATTACGACACGGAGGGTTCGGGTGCTTTCCTACGCCCGTGGAAGGATGGGAGCCGGTATGGAACTCAAATTTATTTATCATCCGAAAAATGTTTCCTTTGGAAATGTTCAGACCAAAGAGGTTTCTGGCCCCGCAACAAATATTAGGGGTTATTTCAAAGACAGGGGTGGAAACTATCCTCATGATGCTAGTGGCGGAACGGGAACAGACCCATTTTATTCGATACAAAGCGATAACGAAGATTCAGCCACTGACGAAGCTTCAATACGCAATTACTCCTCACCTTGGAAATCTGGTGGCTACGACTGGATAATACCTAATAAATTCCGTGTTGCGACGGAAGGCGGCGATGGAAAGGAATATACAAGAGTTACTCAAGCATTTACTTTAGTTGACCGTACTGGTTTGACAAGAGTTACTAAAGGAGGATCCGAAGTTGAAAGATCGCCTTGGTAAACGTTAGAATATCAAATCTTCTATGATAAATTCCCATTAATAACTTATAGTCCCATTAATTTCATCCTTCCTTTATTTTATGAATACACAATCCTTGTCCACAGCCCTCAACTACCTGCATTCGGTATTAACAGCACGTTTCAAAGTCTTTCTAAATCTTACTGATGAAGTAACTTTGGATGGGTTTGCTTACATCGAGGATGATTCGCCGTTTTCAAATTTTCTTTTACAAAACCAGCCTACTTTTAATGAGTACATTATTATCCTTCTGGCTTTGGCCCCACACATTGAACCCAATTTTTTCAATATAATAATTGCAGGATTCATTCCCGAAGGTGGCGATTTTCCTGAATTTGGGGGCGTGAGGGCAACAAACCAGCGTGGAATCGTGCCTACCGGCGAAACAGCCCAATTTATTCTGGCAGGCGACAACCTGGCAAAAAGACTTGAAGTGCAAAGCCTCTTTGCTTCAAATCATTGGTTTTACAAAAAACACATTCTGTCGTTGCAAACCTTACAGGATGGCGAACCACTTATGAGTGGGAAATTAATACTCGATGCGGAAATACTTGAAGCCATAACAACAGGTTCTGTTACGAAACCACGTTTCAGCGTCGATTTTCCAGCCGAACATATTGAAACGGCGATGGACTGGGATGATGTTGTGCTCCATCCTTCTACGGCTCAACAAATCCTGGAAATCGAAAATTGGATCAAATATCACAACAGGCTTTTGCACGAATGGGGAATGAAGAAACGTGTAAAGCCAGGATACAGGGCACTTTTCTACGGCCCTCCAGGAACAGGAAAAACACTCACGGCCACGTTGTTAGGGAAACATACCGGCAAAGATGTGTTCAGGATCGATTTGTCGAGAGTGGTTTCAAAATACATCGGCGAGACTGAAAAAAACCTTTCGCGGCTTTTCGACAAAGCGGAAAACAAAAACTGGATCTTGTTTTTTGACGAAGCTGATGCGCTTTTCGGAAAACGAACAGATATCCGCGATGCACATGATAAATATGCCAATCAGGAAGTTGCTTATTTATTGCAACGAATCGAAGGTTTCGATGGGCTTGTAATACTTGCCACCAATCAGCGGGGTAATATTGATGATGCTTTTGTGCGTCGTTTCCAGACAATTATCCATTTCCCAATGCCGCATCCAAGTGAAAGGCTCGATATCTGGAGGAAAGCATTCCCTAAGCAAATTGAAGTTTCTAAAGATATTGATTGGCAGCAAATTGCACTGCGTTACGAACTTTCGGGTGCTGGAATTGTAAATGTAGCGCATTTCTGTGCTATCGAAATCCTTGCCAGCAAATCAAATTATTTGAGTTCCAAAATGCTGGAATTGGCTATCGTAAGGGAATATATCAAAGAAGGAAGGGTGGTTTAAATTGCTTTTCCCGAAAAAGGGCGGAGGTTCCTTTTAGAATTTCCCGAATTTCAACGAAAAACCAGCAGTAAACCCATTCATTGGATTGGTTTCGAATGAAGAGGTTGCAAAAAGTGTTGTAAATCGGTAACTGCCTGTCAATCCAAGCCTCAACCATCGTGCCACATTAAATTCTATCTCCATTCCCGGCTCGGCTATCAGAAATGCTTCTGTGTTTTCGACATGCATATCCGTATATTCGTAAGGATAATAATAATCGGTAAGGACGCTTCTGGCAATTCCTCCGCCACCCAAAAGTATCGGAAACGAAACGTGAACAGGAAATTTGGGGAAAATAATAGGTTCGATCAATATGCCGCCATAACCGCCTGAATAATTGTACGTTGTATTTTTATTTGACGATTTTTCGTATGTCTCGCTGAAAAAGCCTTTGCCGGAAAAACCAAGTGCAAGTCCGTGGTTAATTATCAGCGCGAAAGTTCCTCCGGCTCCAAATGCATCATAACCAGCTATTTGTGAATATTCGGAATGGAAGCCAAAATAAAACCCCACGTTGTGTCCGGGACCGGTGAGAGTTTTTATGTCGGATTGCCTGTAAACTTCCGGTTGTCTCGGTTTTGAAACCGAAATTGTATCAGTAACAGCTTTGGTTTTTTGGTTTTCCTTGTGTCCGAATAAGCGTAATGTGTCCTGGCTATAGGCAACATTGCTGAGACATAAAGCGATTATTAGGCATAAAAATGTAAGGTTTTTCATGATAATTGTTGTTAGTTGTTTATTTTCTGTTTCTATTTGATGTTGTCTGGTTAGATGTTCTGCTTTTGTTAAAATGTATATCTTGCCCCAAAATCGATCACGAATATATGTAGGCCAAAATTATGGTCGTCGAAAAACTCGAAATAGGGTTTCGCCTCAAGGCTGAGAGCTATTGGGTAATGTGGCACAAGGTATTCGAACGAAGCGAATCCATCGAACCCCAATTGGATGGTATTATATCCTGGACGGTAATAATTGCCGTTATTCGGGTCGTGCTTGTTGTAATTGTTATCAGCACCACCAAAATGGGCACCGGCACCGAATATAAAGTTGAGGTTTAAATCGTCGAACAGCACAGCAGGTTTTTGTTTTTCGAAAAGAAAAACTAATGAAGTTCCGTGATTTTGACCCAGCAGCATTACCTCCGCAGCCACATCGGCACCAAAAAAGCGGCGGTATGTTACACCACTGCTTGTGCCAAGCCGCAAGCCGGCAGCCTGTTGGTAATTTTGGCTTATGGCTGCTGTGGCTACCATCAAGGAAATCAGTAAAGTGATAAATGTCTTTTTCACAAGCTTATGTATTTGGTTGTTAAACTAATGGAGGTAAAAAATTGAAGGTTTTTTATCCCGATTTGGTCAAGATAAGTGCAATCATAACCAGCAATATTAGAAGTGCTATATTTATGAGTGTCTGAGGTTTTTCGATTGTCTTCATGCATTGGGCTTTTAAACATGATAATGACAAGAGTTTTTGTGAAAGGGTGGAAAAAACAGAGAATTACCTGTTTAAAATTGTCAAGGATCCGGATTTGTTAATAACCGAAACATGCAAAGAGCTCGTTTTGCCGATATTGCCGCTTGCTTGTATAGTTCCTGTTTTGGCATTTAGGGTTTCTTTCTTCAATTGGTTGTTAATGGCCGCCGAAATGTTGAGATTGGTTTTGGCATCGTAAATCAAATCCATCGAATAGGAATCTGAAGCGTTTAACCCCAGAAACAGGTCGGTATATTCCGATTTAATCTGTATGGTCCGTGAATTCCGCTTTATTGAGTTTAGTTTTAATTCGCCATATTTGGTCGTCATGGTGCTCGAAGATTCCAGTTCGTTTATAATAATCCGTGAGAAAGCGGATTCCCCGTTGATGGTAGAACATGATTTTACAAGAAGTTTGTCGCGTGTTGAGATTATATCAATTGATGCTGCCTCTTCCATATCAATGGTCGATGATCGGCTGTTGAGGTTTAAAGTATTCACTTTGCGGAGAGTAAGGTCTGAATAGTTGATAACGAGTTGTGCATCATCAACATCCTGCATGCTTGCCGAACCAAAATCCAGTTTAAGTTTCAACTTTCCATTAAAATTCCTCGCTTGTAAATCACCGTTCGAAACGCTTAGGTCGGCATTGCCGTTATGGCTGTCCATATACACATTCCCGAACTTGTTTTCTATCTTAATGTCGTAGGAAACAGGCATATAAACGGTGTAATCAATCTGAAGGTTGTTGCTGGTATTTATAACCTGGCCGGCATACGAAACAACATCTTTCCAAAAAGTGGCACTGTTGTCGTAAAATACGGTGCGGGCACTGATCGTATTTGCCGCCGATATCATTTCGCAGTCGATTGACGAAAGTATCTTGACCACTTTTGCCGCTTGTTTCGACTGTGCCGACATGCTGATTTCGAAGCGCACCGAATCTTTTTCCCAAGGCATAATATTTACATTGCCGTACTTGTTGGTGATTTGAACGGTCATTCCCGATTTCAGTTTGAAGCTTTTGCTTTGTTCCCGCTTTTCGGAGTAAACCTGTGCGTTCAATAAAGCAGGAACGATCAAGATGAGCAATATATAATAGGGTATCCGTGGCATAAGTCTGTAATTTGTTTGTGGCGTAATTTGTTATTTATTAGAATGTTAAGTGTTTACAAGTTGGTTTCTGTAGGTTTTTGCCTGGTATTTTCGCTTTTTGATCCACGCAATTCGGTGAGCATTTGGTCGAGTATTTCAATTTTTACGCGGTACGAAAGGATTATGGCTTCAATCACTTTTTCGTCGGCATTGCTTTCGGCAAGGTCTTTTTTCAATTGATTTTTGTCCTTGTCCATTTCCTCGAATTCCTTTTTCAAATCCTCGATAATCTCGGGGTGAAGCTTTGCATAAGTGGCCAATTCCACCTGTTTGTTGCTGATTTGGGAAGTATAATAGGCTTCGGCATCCATCAACTCGTTCAATGCAGGATTGGTTGCCATGGCAGGTGTTGAGGAAGCAGTTGGTGATGATTTTTTATAATCTATGTAATCGTTTAACAGCCAAGCAGAAGCAAAAATCAGTACCGCCGCGGCAACCCGCCATGTGTATGTCCAAAGATTAGTAACTTTCACTTTTTTAGCTTCAGGAAATTCTTTTTCAATTGCTTCCCACGCCATTGTTGGTGGTTCAAAGTTATCGAAGGCTTCGATATTCTCGTCAATAAATTGTTCCAGCTTGTCTTTTTTCATGATCGTCTTTTTCTCTAAACCATTGACATCTTTAGCAACGTGTCTTTTACCATTTGCCGGGCGCGCATAAACTGGGATTTTGATGTGGATTCCGAAATGTTCAGGATTATAGAAATTTCGGAATGGTCGTATCCTTCGAGCAGATAAAGGGAAAATATGACACGCGCACCTTCGGGCAGCAAGCCCATTGCCTTTTTTACCCTGTCAACACTCATTTTCAGTTCTTCTTCATCTATTCTATCATCATGGTAAAGTGCAGTATTCGAATCGGTTATTTCTTCATCTGCCCAATCTATCTTCCTTTTTTCAAGTGCATTTATGCATTTGTTTATCACGATCCTTTTGAGCCATGCCCCGAAAGTTGATTCGTTTCTGAATGATTCCAAACGGTGGAAAGCTTCAATAAAACCTTCCTGCAGCATATCCTTCGCTTCGTCTGCGTTGTTCATCATCCGGAAGCAGATATTATACATAGCTTTTGCATACGCGTTGTATAACTCGTTGTATGCTTTCCGGTTGCCGCCTTTGCAAGCTTCAACAAGTTGCCGGTGTATATCGAAACTCTCTTGGTTCAAGCTTCCGGGCTGTGTTTTTTATTGTTAATGACAGACCTTTTTGGAAAGGGTTGGAAAATTTTTAATAAAAGTAGTGAATTTCTTCAAAGCACGTTGGTTCCTTACGTTTAATGGATTCGAAAGCTTATCTCGTGAGTAGTAAAAATTCTCTTATTCAGCAAAATTCGACTTCCATTCCCAAAATTCAAATACAATCCGACTTAGTGTCGATTTAACAATAAGATATGTTGATAATCAGTATTTTAGGAAATATTCTACTTTGCAGCATTTATTACCATAAAATTATAAAAATGTAAATTTTGTGCAAACGTTTGCGAAAACGTTTTCTAAAAATAATTTGCCGGAACTATTAAAAAAGAGCAAAATAAACATACAAGAGTGTTAATCTTTTTATAGCTTTGCGCTGTTGTTTAGAATGTATGTTTAAAAAGTTGTAGATAAAAGTGCCGTTTTATGTATCACTGCTTTTTGGCCATATATTTTCGGTTTTCATCATTGCACACAGCTTAAATAATAGAGGTGTAGGAAAAACCTTCAAATCGTAATAATTTCAATAATCACCAAATCAACCAATAATTAACCAATTGTTTAATCACATGAAAGTCAGATCTATGAAGAAAAATTTAATCTCTTTCAGGATCCTGATACTGTTTGTTGCGTGGGCATTTGCCTTTCAGGCTTATGCACAGGATATTCAGGTATCGGGGAAAGTTTCAGATGCTAAGGATGGCCTATCGCTGCCCGGTGCAACAGTACAGGTAAAGGGCACTACCAACGGCACCTTAACCGATATTGATGGTAAGTATTCATTAAAAGTTAAGTCAGGTTCTATCCTGTCCTTTTCTTTTATAGGCTACGATGCCCAGGAAGTAACCGTAACAAGTGCAAACACAATCAACATTGCACTAAAACAATCGTCAACTACCCTTGAGCAGGTTGTTGTAATTGGTTACGGCCAGGTGAAAAAGTCGGATGCGACTGGTTCCATCAACGTATTAGGCTCAAAAGATTTTAACAGGGGTGCAATCACATCGCCACAGGATTTGCTTGTTGGAAAAAGTGCCGGTGTTGTAATCACAACTGCTGGTGGCGCACCAGGTGCTGGAGCCACTATCCGTATCCGTGGAGGTTCTTCGTTGAGCGCTTCCAACGATCCTTTATTGATTATCGACGGTGTTCCCATCGACAACACAAATGTTTCGGGAAGCTCGAACATCTTGTCGTTTGTTAACCCAAACGATATTGAGTCATTTACCGTGCTTAAAGATGCCTCTGCAACTGCAATTTACGGGTCACGTGCTTCGAATGGTGTAATTATTATTACCACCAAAAAAGGTGTTGCCGGTTCCCCAATGAAATTGACCTATAATGGTAGTGAATCATTATCAGTGGCTACTGCGTTTACCGATGTGTATTCGGGCGACCAAATCAGGCAAATCGCTTTTGACCACAAAGATCTTTTTGGAGCAGACAGCTACACTAAACTTGGGAATGAAAACACCGACTGGCAAAAAGAAATTTTCAGGACAGCCCTCACCCATGATCACAATATCGGCATTACCGGTGCTGTTAAAACTTTACCTTATAGGATTTCGGTAGGATATACAGGCCAAGAAGGTATTTTGAAAAACACCGACATGCAGAGGTTAACTGGTTCGGTTAGCTTATCGCCAACATTTTTCAACAATAGCCTCAAAATTAATTTGAATGCCAAAGGCATGAATATCAACAATAATTTTGGTGCCGACGGTGCAATTGGAAGTGCAATAGCAATGGATCCAACGCAACCAGTAAAAGATGGCAACACAGCTTCCGATGGTTATTTCCAATGGAACAACTATGGCTCCAGCCTTGGAACACCAAACCCTGTTGAACAGGCTATGGCTGCCGACAACAAATCGGTTGTGAACCGTTTTATTGGTAATATACAGTTCGATTATACCTTGCCTTTCTTTAAGGATATACACGCTAACCTAAATATGGCCACTGATTATGCAAAGAGTGAAGGCCACAACAACCGCCCAAAAACATCCCCTTCGAACCTGACCAACCCATTTTGGGGAAAGCTCAATGATTACAATTCGACATCGAAGAACAACCTGCTCGATTTTTATCTGAACTACCAAAAAGAACTTACCGGTATCAGCAGTAAAATTGATGCTACCGCAGGGTACTCTTGGCAACAGTTCAACTACGAAAATTTCAGTTACACCCGTGGTAATTATGATACGACAGAACTACATCATTATCAGGTTCCAACCGATAGTGCTACCCACCCAAGACCCGACTTGCAATTGGTATCTTTCTTTGGTCGTTTGAATTACACGCTTATGAACAGGTATCTTTTAACTTTCACCATTCGCGATGATGGTTCAAGCCGTTTCCATAAAGATAACAGATGGGGCTTGTTCCCTTCGGCAGCCTTTGCATGGAAACTTAAGGAAGAATCGTTCCTGAAAAATGTTGATGCTCTTTCTGATTTGAAATTGCGTATTGGATGGGGAGTTACTGGGCAGCAGGATATTTCTGGCGACAATTATTTGCCGTACATGGCTGTTTATGAGTCATCTGTTGTTGGTTCCTATTATATGATAGATGGTGAGTATATCCCAACATTACGCCCAAAATATTATGATCCTTTCATCAAATGGGAAGAAACTACTACCAAGAACATTGGATTGGATTTCGGTTTCCTGAATGGAAAAATCAGCGGTTCGTTCGATGTTTATAACCGTGTTACCAAGGATTTGATCAACGATATTACCATCCCAACCGGCAGCAATTTCTCCAACCACTTGACTACCAATATTGGCAGCCTCGAAAACAAAGGTTTTGAAATGTCGATTAACCTCATTCCTATCTCGACCGAAGATCAGTCGTTGAACTTAGGGTTCAATGTTGGCTACAACAAAAACACCATTACAAAATTGTTGTTGTCCGATGACCCCAATTTCATTGGAATCCTTTACGGCGATGCATTTACAGGCCAAAAACAAGTTACGCAAGTTGGTTCCGCAGCTTATTCATTTTTTGTAAACGAACAAGTTTACGATGCTAACGGCAAACCAATCGAAGGAATTTACACTGACTTATCAGGTGAAGGTGGAGTTGTGAATGGCGACAATAATGATAAATACATCTATCATAACCCAGCTCCTGATTATTTGATGGGATTCTCGTTGCGCTACAATTACAAAGCATTCGATTTTGCAGCATCCACCCGCGCAAGTATCGGCAACTATGTTTACAACCAGGTAGCTGCTGCTGCTGCTTACGACCAGATGTATCAAGTAGGGTATTGGCATAACGAACCAACTTTCCTCGACGATACCAAATTTGTTACGCGCCAGTTTACAAGTGATTATTTTGTTGAAAATGCTTCGTTCTTCAAACTCGATAACGTAAGTGTTGGGTACAAATTCGACAAAATATACAAGAAACTGAACGGAAGGATAGGGTTTACTGTACAAAATGCACTAACGGTTACTAAATACACAGGCCTCGACCCAGAAGTTTCCGGTGGTATAGACAACAATTTCTACCCACGTCCACGTACATTTATGGTAAGCTTAAGTTTAGGTTACTAATATTAAAACGACAAGAAACATGAAAAGAAACATATTTATATTCGGAATACTTCTTTCGGTGCTGGCATATACGTCGTGCGTGAAAGATTTGGATGTTAAACCCACCGATCCAAACACAATCCTATCAGGAAACCTTTTGGACGACCCTGCATATTTGCAACAAAATTTGGGCAAAATCTATGCAAGTTTCATCATTTCTGGCCAAGGGGGCACTCCTGGTGACGATATTACCGCACCCGACGGAAATTTCTTTACAACAACCCGCGCTTTATGGAATGTACAGGAAATTACTACTGACGAGGGCATTTGCGCCTGGGGCGATGCAGGTATTGCCGATTTGAACACACAAACCTGGAGCCCAAGCAACCCTTTCCTCACAGCTTTGTATCAGCGTTTGGGTCTTAGCGTAACTTACGCTAACGAGTTTATCAGGGTTACTGCTGGCAGTACCGATCCCAAAGTGCTTCGTTATGCTGCTGAAGCCCGCTTCCTTCGTGCCCTTGCTTATTACTGGCACATGGATTTATTTGGCAACCCGCCATTTACAACCGAAGCCGACAATGTAGGCAAATTTTATCCAAAACAACTTGATCCTCAAGTAGCTGTTGCACGTGTTAAACTCTTTAACTACATCACATCAGAGTTAAAGGCAATTGAAGGCACATTGGGCGAGCCAGGGTTTTCTTATCCTCAAGCTGATAAGGGTGCCTGCTGGATGCTTTTGGCCAGGTTATACCTGAACGCCGAAGTTTACACCGGAACCGCAAAATGGGATAGTTGCAAAATATATACCGATAAGGTTATAAACAGCGGCAAATACTCACTTGCGCCCAACTATCGTCAGAATTTCAGTGCCGATAATGGATACACCGATGGCAACCCCGAAATGATTTTTGCATGGTCGGCTGATGGTGCTTACACCCAGGGATATGTTGGAACTACCTTCATTATCGAGTCGAGCAGCGATGCTGTTTACCTCAGGGCTGAAGATTTCCACGGACTTACCTCGAACACCAACTGGAATGGCAACAGGGCAAGGAAAGAATTCCTGAATGTACTTGTTGATACGCTCGCAACCTATGGTAACGTAAGCGTTCCATGGGCTACCGATCCTTTCTTTGCACAGTGTAAAGACAAACGTGTTTTCTGCCGCGTCAAGAAAAGCCAAGACATCCCAAGTGCTTCGGCAAGTGGCGATTATGGAATCGGCGTTTATAAATTTACGGCAAAAAACACCAATGGCGTTTTCCCTGCTGGAGGAAACCCAGCTTTCGCCAATACCGATTTCCCTATCTTCCGTTATTCAGATGCTTATTTGATGAGGGCAGAAGCACAGCATAACTTAGGCAATAATGCTGCTGCCGCTGACGATATCAATATGGTTAGGGTGAGGGCTTATGGTGATGCAAGCGGCAACGTTACTGCAACTCAGGTTACACCTAAACTCCTTTTGGACGAGCGTGGAAAAGAGTTCTACTACGAAGCTCAAAGGCGTACTGATCTTATCCGTTTCGGACAATTTACCAATGGAACTTACAAATGGACCTGGAAAGGTGGTGTAAAAGGTGGTACTTCAACAGATAGCCACATGAACCTTTTCCCAATTCCTGGTGCTGAAGTATCAGCAAACCCAAACATCAAGCAAAATCCTGGTTACTAACCCTTTAAAATTTTAAACAATGAAGAAAAATATAATCTTATATCTGGCAATCTTTGGGTTGTTCGGTCTTTTCTCTGGTTGTGAGAAGGATGGGACAAGAGTTGTGATGTTGGAGAACCCAATTGTACCAACAATCAAAACCATGCCTGATTTGACCTTGCAAAGGACCAAAGGAACAGAAGTCCTGACTTTCGTTGGCACTGCTGTTGATCCTGGCTTTCAAGCTTCTGCAAACTATACTCTTGAGGCTTGCGCCGCAGGTAATGGGTTTGTAGATGCAGTAACAATCTATACCGGTGTTAAAGATGAATCTATGGCTCTCACCGTAAGTGATCTGAACGGAATTTTACTTAAGAAATTCCCTGCCGATCAGGTTTCTTCCCTCGATTTCCGCATTAAATCTGTTCTTGTTCAAGCCGCAGGTACTGGCTATATACCTAAAGTGTATTTGTCCGAAACCAAAACCGCTGATGTTACCCTTTACGGTCTGCCCCGTTTGGATTTGATAGGATCAGGTGTTGATCAAAAAATCGAATCAGCTTTAGGCGATGGCAATTATAATGGATTTGTTAAACTTGATGTAGCAAAACCATTTACATTGAAAGATCCTGATGCAAACATCTCCTATGGTGGAACTGGCGGAGTACTTTCAGTTGGCGGTGCAGCTTTGTCATCCGACGCAAGCGGCTGGTATAAACTTCAGGCAAACACTTCGGCACTTACTTATAAGTTAGAAGGTTACCGTATTGGTTTGGTTGGTTCAGCCAGTGCTAATGGATGGAATACACCGGACACACCAATGGATTACGATTCAAAAACCGGAACCTGGTTCATTACTACCGATCTGATCGTTGGTGAAATCAAATTCAGATACAATGATGGTTGGGCGTGGAACTTAGGGTGGAATACTGCTAAGACTGCTCTGGAACACAATGGAGGCAATATCGCTGTTGCTGAAGCTGGAAACTATACCATCACCCTGACAATTACCAAATTTGAGGCTCCTGAAACCGGAACTTTCACTATTGTCAAAAATTAGTTTGTAAGATAAAACAAATGGTCCGCTTTGCTTTATCAGAGCATTGCTTAGAATAAATAGAGCGGGCCATTTACAGTTTTCTTATCAACAAACGAACTAAAACTAACATAAAAAACTAAAAAATCAATCCATGAAAAGAATGTCCATATATAGAATTTTGGCCGTCCTTTTTACTGCGACAATCTTTTTTGCCGCATGTACAAAGGAAAATCCAGATGTTAGATTAGATCCCAAGCTTTCGACTTCACAGGTGTTAAATGTGAAATCTGACTCTGCTACAGTAGTTGGATTCGTTGTAGCAGCAGGAGCTGGTTTTACCGAAAAAGGGGTTTGTTATGATATCCAAGCCAACCCAACCATTGCAAAAAGTAAGGTTCCCTACACCGGTGTTAATACAACAGCCACATTTAACGTAACCTTGAGTGGTTTAACTTATGCAACCACTTATTATGCCCGAGCTTATGCAACAAGCACAACCACAACAATTTATGGAGAAGAATATTCATTCACCACTTTACCGATTGTTCCAGCCCTAACTACCTCTGCAATTTCTGCAATTACTGGCAGTTCGGCAGCAGGTGGTGGTAGCGTAACCGTTGTTGGAGGCGCCCCTGTTACAGTTCGTGGGATTTGTTTTGGGAAAACATCCAAGCCTACAATTGCCGATGGTATAACTGCTGACGGACTGGGTGGAGGTGCTTTTGTTAGCGCACTTACTGGTTTGAGCGGGAATACAATGTATTATGTTCGCGCTTACGCTACCAACAGTGCTGGTACAGGTTACGGTCCAGAAGTTTCGTTTAAAACTTTGGTTGACTTGCCAGTTGTAACAACTACTGCTGTTACCGATGTTACAAAAGTTGCTGCCGTTACAGGCGGTGAAGTCAAGAGCGATGGTGGAGATGCTGTTAGTTCCAGAGGTTCGGTATGGAGTACAAGTGCAAACCCAACTATAGCTGATAATAAAGTTGTTAGCGGCTCTGGCCTTGGAGTATTTGTTTCTAACCTTGCAGGTTTAACAACATTTACAACGTACCATGTTCGCGCTTTTGCCACAAATAGCGCAGGAACGGCTTATGGCGACGATGTACAGTTTACTACTTTAGCCGATACCCGTACTTGGTATGTACCTGGAAGTTATGTAACAGCTAGTTATCCCGGTTCTACTTATAATAACTGGGATCCAGCCACCTCGCCACAAGTAAAAAGCACTGTATCAGCACCTGACAAACTGGAAGGTTATGTTAATATGGCAGGTAGCGGAATTGAATGGAAATTCGCAACCCAACCTAACTGGAACGGACCAAATTATGGTGTTGGCGCAACTGCTGGCACATTAGATGCCAATGGTGGAAATATTACTGCCGTGCCTGGTTATTACAAATTAAACTCCGATGCAGCAGCATTGACCTACACGGCTGTTGCTACGGTTTGGGGTGTTATAGGTTCAGCTTCGCCTGGTGGCTGGGGCGATGAAACTGCCCTTACCTTTGATCCTGCTTCGAGTACTTGGACAGGTGGATTAACATTGACTGCTGGTGAAATTAAATTCAGGGCTAACCATAGCTGGGATTACAATTATGGTAGTACTGCTGCTAATGCCACTTTAGATGCTGGTGGGTCGAACATAGCTGTCGCTCTTGCAGCCGATTATTACTTTACTTTGGATTTAAGCCATCCAAACGAATACACCTACTCTGCAAACAGATGGGGTTTAATTGGTAGCTCTACTCCTGATGGATGGAATTCGGATCAGAATATGACTTGGGACAATACGTTGAAAGCTCTAAAAATCACTGTAGCTTTAACAGCAGGTGAAATTAAATTCAGGGCCAATGACGATTGGGCACTCAATTTGGGTGGCGATCTTGCCGCTCTCAGCGCTGGTGGCGCAAACATACCAATTGCTACAGCCGGGAATTACACAATCACCCTGTATCTAAACGGTACACCACATTGCACTGTTGTTAAAAACGGTAAAAAATAAAATTGTATGATTTTAAAAGGGGCTGGAACGTAATGGGACAGCCCCTTTTTTTAAATTTAATCTAATAACAGGCTGATTTTAAAACACTGATTGCCATTGTTTTAAATTTGGATGCTTATTTCTGCGCTGTTCTTTCATAATCTAAAGTGTATAATGCGACACACCAAATAATGTTGTAAACATATTGTTTTTGTGGTCAATTCGCTTTTAGGATTATACTCCCGTTTCATTTCTTGAATTTTCAATTACATCCTGTAATAACCAAGTGTTATGCTTCAACATGGTTTGTTATTTGATATTTGGGGGAAACTCTACCCTGGGGTATCACCCCGAATTTTAGAGGATTTTTTACTTTCAATTGAAAAAAGCCGTTCTCATATGCAACCCGATATCGATCAGATAGATTGGTACAAGGATGCGGTTGTGTATTCACTTTATGCCGATCTGTTCAATACCGATTTTGCTGGCTTGACCCAAAAGCTTGATTATCTTCACGATTTGGGTATCAATTGCATTTGGTTGTTACCTGTGCTTGAATCACCCATGCGTGATGCTGGTTTCGATATAAGCGATTATATCAAAATAAGGCCCGAATTATTGGATAAATCTGGAAAAACTGAGGATCAACAGATTTTCTGTCAATTTTTATCTGACGCACACCAAAAGGGGATCAGAGTGATTTTTGATATTTCGATGAATCATACTTCCGATGAACATCCCTGGTTTATTGAAGCTTCCAAATCAAATAACAATCCGTATCGGGATTATTATATTTGGTCAAATGATAACACGTTGTATCAGGAAGCCCGTATCATTTTTAAAGGCATAGAATCATCAAATTGGGAGCAAAAAGGAGACCAATATTATTTTCACAGGTTTTTTAATTTCCAACCCGACTTAAACTATAGAAATCCGTTAGTGCTTTTAGAGATTTCCAAGGTCTTGCTTTTCTGGCAAAATGCCGGTGTTGATGGGTTCAGGGCTGATGCAACACCTTACATTTGGAAAGAAGAAGGCACAGAATGTGAAAACCTGACTAACACACACCTGATTGTAAAGTTTTTTAGGGCCATACTCGATTATGTTACCCCGGGCACACTTTTATTGGCCGAAGCTTGCCAGCAACCCGCCAAAGTGGTTGAATACATGGGGCAAGACGATGAGTGCCAAGCCGCTTACCATTTTCCGTTGATGCCCCGCATTTACAAATCTATTGCCATGCACAGTGGCAAACCCATCGAAGAAACTTTATCGAGGGCATTTACACCTGAATTGCCAAAAAGTGGCCAATGGTTCACATTCCTGCGCTGCCACGATGAGCTAAGCCTCGAACTGGTTTATGTTACCGAAGAGGAAAGAAAATATATTCATCAAAAATATTGCCTGAAACCGGAATGGAATTTCCGTTTGGGCGAAGGGATTTCAGCCCGCCTTTCGGAACTGATGCAACGCGACGAAAGGAAGATCTTGTTGGCATTTTCAATTATTTTAACCTTGCCTGGAACGCCTGTTATCTACTACGGCGACGAATTTGGAAAACTGAACGATGAGGCCTATTATAACGAAATGATAAGCCTTACCGGGAAAGATGATACCAGGTTTTTGTGCCGTGGAAAAATAGACTGGACCGAACTTGCCCAAAACCTCACAAACCCCGGAAGCCTCAGCAGCAAAATTTATCAAAAGCTTAAACTTATGCTGCATATCCGCAATGAGCACAAAACCTTTGGGCGTGGCAGCATTGAGTTTATAACTTTGCCCAATACCGATAACGTAGGATTACTTTCGTTTATCCGCTCGTATGAAAATGATAAATGGCTCATAATCCACAATATGACCGATAAAATTGTAAAAATAAAACTGCCTTCATTTGCTGAACAAAGTTTAAATGTTTTTGACAACAATTCGTCTCTTAAAATAGAACCTTACGGCTTCAAATGGTTTGATGTAAGTTGATTATAAAGCCAACCAAAAAATAGTCTTTCAGTAATAGCCACCTAATAACCACTATACTACGACCAATTTGCTCTTGGATTACCACTGAAATACTACCGAATGACCATTGAATGACAACCGAATAACCCACGAATAAAACCAAGCCCCTCCCCTATGCCAGCTAAATATATTTTCGAAGCAGTAATTTTCGACCTTGACGGAGTAATAACCCGCACAGCTTTGGTTCATAGCCATGCCTGGAAAAAGATGTTTGACGATTATCTGATGTATCGTGAAAAATTACATGGTGAAACTTTCAGGGAATTTACCCAAAAAGGTGATTATCTGCCTTTTGTGGATGGTAAACCGCGTTACGAAGGAGTAAAATCCTTTCTGGAATCGCGTGGGATCCATATTCCTTTTGGCGATCCATCCGATGATGTTGCGTTGGAAACAGTGTGCGGATTGGGAAACCGGAAAAACATCACCTTCAACGAAGTGCTGCAACGCGATGGGGTGAGTGTTTATGAATCAACAGTGCAAATGATTCACGACCTAAAGAAAGCTGGAATTAAAGTTGGAGTGGCTTCATCAAGCAAAAATTGTGAAGCCGTACTCGAAGCTGCTGGACTTATGCCTCTTATTGAAACAAGGGTTGATGGAGTGGTTTCGGCTGAAATGGGACTGAAAGGAAAGCCTGAACCCGATATTTTTACCACCGCAGCAGCCAATCTGGGTGTTAAACCTCATAATGC
>CAIRHD010000338.1 GCA_903878265.1 uncultured Bacteroidales bacterium
AATTTCCATCAGGATATTTACAATGTCAGACGTTCGCAACACCTTTTTCAATCCGGCATTGGCGAGGTCGGCTGCTCTGATAAAACCATTTTCCAATTCAGGACCGTTGAAAATATCTTCCACCGGAATTCCCGCATCCATAATTTCGCGCAGGGAATAAAAAGGAACGGGCGGATTAAGGTACTTTTCTATTTCGAACCAAATTTGTGCCTGCACCTTGTCGATATCGGCTTCGTTAGAAACTTCCACATCTGCACATACCCCAACATCCTCAACACCAACGCATTTGATCCTGCAAAAGTCCTCATCGAGGTTTCTGTGTTGGTTAAGCAACTGTTTTGCCAGACTGACTTGTCCGGCTACTTTTTTCAATTTCTTCCTATAAAGCTGAATAATACCTGAAACTCCAGTATTGCTCAATATTCCACTCAGAAGTTCAACAGTGCTTTGAATTTTGGCTTCGTTGTCGCCAAACACTTTCAAGGCAACATTTTCGATGGCAATTTTCTTGTTCCCCGGTTTAAGCACAATTTCAAAATCGGCATAGAGAATATTCCCCCAATGGCCTCTTAGGTATTTGTCTTTTTTTGCAGGAGTGTCGAGATCGTGGTCGGCAAATACGTTGTAATCCTTGGTAGCCCCCAATTTCTTGAGATTCAATTTAACGGATTCGCCTTCCGAAAGGATGGGGAGTATTTTGCCAGTTTTCGAGATTTTGGTTTTCGGCTTAAACCATTCTTCCCCTGTTTGATTGAAAGCTTTGTTGCTGTTCAGGAAAAGCTGGAAGTTGTCCTCATTATCCAGCCCCCATTCAGGAAAACGGAGTTCGAGGATTATCGGGTGTGGTTTCCTGTCACTATCTAAAATATTGTATGAATATTCTATCTTTCTGTCGTTCAGGTCGCCCGTTTCCGGATCCGATTCAAGCTCCAGCAGCACTTCATACAACCCCTTTGGCGTTACTGGAATAACATCAATATTAGGCTTTGTTGGTTTTTTGAACGAAAGCGAAAGTTTGTTTTCTTCGCACCATGCAAAATATTCCGTATCGCAGCCACATTCTTTGCAAAAAACCCAAGCATTGCGCACGGCATCGAGGTCAATCAAAATCCTTCGGTAATCGTCGGGAGTCCATGGGTTGATTGTCAAAATATTCCTTGCCGTGAAAAACGATTGGTTCGGATAGGGCTGTTTGAGGTCGCCCGAAGGTGTGGCGGGTGTTAAAATATCTTTGATATCCTTCCCTGTGCGGTAGGCTAAATCGGTAATGGCATAGCAAAGTGCTTCCAGAATGGTGATGCCCGGATCATGAGTGTTGTAATCGGTCCACTGTTTGCTGCCCATTTGCTCAACATAGCCGATACCTTCGCCACGGAGCCGGTAAAAATCCTGCGCAGGTTCCAGCTCAGGCTTTTTCGATATGGAAACTGGTTTTTCGTTCATGGTTGGCAGTTGCATTTTTCAGAAGCGGGTTCTGCCTCTTTCGGATTAATTACAAGTATTTCGTGATGGTTTGCCGGAACCGAAACCAGAATGGAAACGGCCATCGAACCTTCAATTTCATTTTTATCATCTGTCCCTTTTTTGCCATTAATATCGTGGAAAAGCTCAAAATCAGTAATATAATCCACATATTGCTGTTCTTCAATAAAATCCAACAGTACCGATTTGTATATCTTCCCCCCGAAAGAAGGACTTCCATCGTTAATAAAAGCCCAGGGAGAAAGGAAATTCATAATGGCTTCCTGAAGCAGTTTGGTGTAAAAAGTTTCATCGTAACCATCATAAAGTTTCAATTTGCATTTCACACGAATTTGCTCAAATTGTGGGTTCCTGACATGCAGTTTGATAAAACAGGAAAGCCTTGCCTGTAAATATTCGGCGATTTCTTCGAGTAATCCCAGACTGGTATAGGGTTGCAAAGGATCGCGGAGGTTATGGCACTGATGGTTTGGTACCGTAACAATGGTTACATTGCCAGGTGCAAGTTCCCTGTATATCCCGGTTCCGGTTTCGTTGGGTTCGTATTGGGTGTGGTTAAGGCATTTCACCCTGTAGATTTCGGGAAATGCTTCGAGTACGATTCTTTCGTAATCCCAAAGGGCAATAGCTCTGTCCTTATGCCTGAGCCTTTCGCTCACCCGCCGGTAAAACATGGCTGGTTCTTCGGCACCACGTCCGCCAAATGACTCAAAGGGTTGGTTTACTTTTTTGATAGATGCAACTGGCAAAACAGGTTTGCTGATGGTGCCTGAAGGAAGAACTGTGGCAGAAAATGCCGGATCGTTGCCTCTGTCAGCAAAAGTAGCCTGAAAAGCCTGGGCTGCCACCGTAATCAGGTTGCAAACGGCATCGCTTTTCTCCCAAACGGCAACCCGGATCCAATGCTCACCAAAAGGCAGGAAATTGTTGGTGTTTGTTGCATCGGCTGGCATAGCAAGAGTTACAATCCCCGATTTCAACAGGCCATCGGTTTGATCTTCTATATCGTTATTTTCAAAAGCGATCCATTCGTTATTTTTCAAATAGCTCCAATGCAGGTGTGGCTTTGGTTTCACCGTAAGCGGATTGGCCGTTCC
>CAIRHD010000339.1 GCA_903878265.1 uncultured Bacteroidales bacterium
CGCAATTTATCGATAAAAATTTATTGGGTTAAGGTGGGGTTGCTGGGGTGGATACATATCAAAAAACGATGGGACTAAAAAAAGGAATGACTAACAACAAGGCAGGCCGTCCGATGGGTGTAGGGAACAGGCTAACTAAAGAACTTCGCACCGTCCTAAAAGATTTAATCTTCGTAGAACTGGAAAAGTTACCAGCTAATTTAGAAAAGTTGGAAGGTAAAGACCGGATCGAAGTATTAATTAAATTGATGCCTTTTGTGATGCCAAAGGTTAACAACGTGCAAATTGATATTGGCGAACCGATAAACATCGAATGGCAGTAAAAAAACCAACGAAACGAACGCGGCTAAAAACTGGACGAATCGAACGAGGGTATTTAGACAAATTAGACAGGGCAATTAATTTTATTAAGTTTGCACTACTTTATAATATTTATTATTAAGTACTTACGATAAAATTGCCCATAATTTCAAAACAGCACGTATTTTCGCACGTATTTATTATTTCTTTTTTGTAAGTATCTGTAATATAAGTTATTATAAATATGTAATTAGTCCCGTGAGGATTAACACCCTGTTTTACGTGCTTTTTTCAGGAAATTACACTTTGGAACTTGAAAGCATTTTCAGCGAAAAGGCGAAAGCGAATTTAAAACAGGCTGGTGAAAGTTATTCACCGAAGGAAGGTTCGCAGAATTCTGCTAAGGTTCCTATACCAATCGACACCCGGCAGGAACTTGCAAAAGCTGCCAACGTATCACATGATACTATTTCAAGAAATTACACCCGGGATTTGTTCCGGTTTTTTTATGCCTGAAAGTAGCCAATTGCACCCTTAAATTATCCCGGTTGACAAACCGTTGACAAAACCCATAAAGTAAAAAAGCTAACAACTTAATAAATAGGTTGTTAGCTTTCCTTAATGTACCCGAAGCCGGAATCGAACCGGCATGGCCGCAATGGCCAAAGGATTTTAAGTCCTTCGTGTCTACCTATTTCACCATTCGGGCAGCTTAAAAAAAACCTCCATGCTATTAACAGGAGGTTCTAAAAAGCAGAGCGGAAGACGAGACTCGAACTCGCGACCCCGACCTTGGCAAGGTCGTGCTCTACCAACTGAGCTACTTCCGCAATATTAACCGTTTTGGGTGTGCAAATATACAAACATTTTTTACTTCCAAAAGCGTTGCTAATATTTTTTCAAAAAATTTTTTATTTCGTTCAACTTCATCAATGCCTCTACTGGCGTTAAAGTATTAATATCCAATCGCATAATGTCGTCACGGATGCGCTCCAACAAAGGGTCGTCGAGCTGAAAAAAACTTAGTTGGATATCCTCGCCTTTTTTTTCGGTTTTAGCTGAATTATTTACACTATCCTGATCGTCAGCAACATGCTTCTTTTCGAGCTGGGCAAGTATGTTTGTTGCCCTTTGCAGCACACTGCCCGGCATTCCTGCCATTCGGGCAACATGTATGCCAAAACTATGCTCGCTGCCTCCTGGAGTCAGTTTCCGAAGGAATATTACTTTTTTGCCAATTTCTTTCACAGTTACATGGTAATTGCGGATCCTTGGCTTGCTTGTTGCCATCTCGTTCAATTCGTGGTAATGCGTGGCAAACAGTACTTTGGCACGGTACAACGGATGGTCGTGTAAATATTCGGTAATGGCTCTCGCTATCGAAATCCCATCGTAGGTGCTTGTTCCCCTACCTATTTCATCCAATAAAATCAGGCTTCGGTTGGAAATATTATTAAGGATACTTGCTGTTTCGTTCATCTCGACCATAAAAGTCGATTCTCCCGATGTAATGTTATCCGAAGCGCCGACTCTCGTGAATATTTTATCAACCATTCCTATTACTGCCGAATCTGCAGGTATAAAACTCCCAATTTGGGCGAGCAGTACAATCAAGGCAGTTTGCCTGAGCAATGCCGATTTACCCGACATGTTTGGCCCTGTCAATATAATAATTTGTTGGTTGTCGTTATCAAGTTGAACATCGTTGGCTATATATTCTTCTCCCGAAGCCAAATGCTTTTCAATTACAGGATGCCGGCCATTTTTTATATCAAGAATGAAGGAATCATTAAGTTTGGGCTTCACATATCGGTTTACTTTGGCAATATGGGCAAACGACAAAAGACAATCGAGGCGGGCAATTAGCTGTGCATTTAGCTGAACAGGTTGCACATATTCTGCTAATTGGAGGATCAATTCGTTGTAAAGCCTGTTTTCGATGTCGAATATTTTTTCTTCGGCGCCTAAGATTTTCTGTTCATATTCCTTTAGCTCTTCTGTAATATACCGTTCGGCATTTACCAATGTTTGTTTGCGCATCCATTCGGCAGGTACTTTGTCCTTGTGAGAGTTTGTAACTTCGAGGTAATAGCCGAAAACATTGTTGAAGCTCACTTTCAACGAAGTGATGCCTGTCCTTTCAATTTCACGCTGCTGTAGCCTGACCAAATAATCCTTTCCCGAAAAGGCGAGACCTCTAAGTTCATCCAATTCGATTGAAATACCTGAAGCAATTACTTGCCCTTTGGAAACCATAGTTGGTGGGTCTTCCTGGATGGTTTGCCCAATTTTATCAGCAATGAGTTCGCAAGGGTTTACTTGTTCGCCTAGAAAATTGAAAGCTTTGTGCGATGCTGTAAGGCAAAGGTGTTTGATAGGAATAAGTGCCTGCAAAGCCCGTCGAATCTGCAATACTTCGCGAGGATTGACCCGACCGACAGCTACTTTCGATATCAATCTTTCAAGGTCGCCAATTGTTTTTATTTGCTGCTCAATGGTTTCGGCAAAAGCTTCATTTTGCAAAAAATAGTCAACTATTTCGTGGCGTTCGGTTACAGGAAGGCGGTCTTTTAAAGGAAGCAAAATCCAACGCCGAAGCAACCGCGACCCCATTGGGGAAATAGTACGGTCAATTGTCGATAGCAGTGTATTGGCATTATCGTTTGGCGACTGCAATAACTCAAGGTTCCTTACAGTGAACTTATCGAGCCAAACATAATGATCTTCTTCGATCCGGCTGATTTTGCAGATGTGCTGCACCTTATCATGTTGGGTTTCAGAAAGATAATGAAGTGCTATTCCAGCAGCTATGACCCCATTTTCTAATTCACCGATTCCGAAACCTTTAAGTGAAGCGGTACCAAACTGTTTCAGCAACAGATCTTTGGCGAATTCAATGGTGAAAACCCACTCATCGAAATACGAAAAATAGAATTTGTCGCCAAAAGCCTCGATAAACTGCTGCCGTTTATTTTTTTGGACTATTATCTCCGAAGGGCGGAAAGTCTGCAAAAGTTTTTCCACATAATCGTTGGAGCCTTGTGCTACTAAAAACTCGCCAGTAGATATATCGAGGAAAGCTATTCCTGAAGCTTTGGGTAAAAGGTGTATGCAGGCTAAAAAATTATTTTCCTTATTTTCAAGTATTTTATCATTGTACGAAACCCCAGGAGTAACCAGCTCGGTAACGCCGCGTTTCACAATTGATTTAGTAAGTTTAGGGTCTTCTAATTGATCGCAAATTGCAACTCTGTATCCCGCCCTTACCAATTTGGGGAGATATGTGTCAAGTGAGTGGTGCGGAAACCCGGCAAGTTCAATATAGGCAGCAGAACCATTTGCACGCCGCGTCAAAATTATTCCAAGTATCTCAGAAGTTTTTATGGCATCGGCACCGAAAGTCTCATAAAAATCACCAACCCTGAACAACAACAACGCATCAGGGTATTTTGCCTTTATCGTATTGTATTGTTTCATAAGTGGTGTAACCACAACATCATTATTTTCTTTCCCTTTAGCCACTTGCTCTTCTATTATTTGGTAGGGCAAATATAGGACAATAAACCAGGATTTTGCCTTTCACAACGCAGAGTGTTGATAATTTTCGGGTTTGTTTACCAGCAAAACCTTTAATTTTGTTTTCCAAAAACGAAAATGAGAAAACTAAATACTGATGAATTGAATAGGGTAAGTATTGAAAAATTTGATCATCTCGACAAACTTCCGGTGATTTGCGTACTTGATAATATACGCAGCCAACACAATATAGGATCGATTTTCCGGACATCAGATGCATTCAGGATCAGTGAATTATATTTATGTGGCATTACGGCAACCCCGCCAAACCGTGAAATCAACAAGTCCGCCTTAGGGGCAACGGAATCGGTTAAATGGCAATATTTTGAAGAAACTATCACTGCAATCGAGCAATTAAGAAGAAAAGGGTATAAAATTATTGCCATTGAGCAAGCAACTGAAAGTGTATTTCTCGAAGATTATACTCCTAAAACTTTAGAAAAGGTAGCATTGGTATTCGGAAATGAAGTAATGGGCGTAAATGATCAAGTGATGGAGGAGATCGATGCATGTATAGAAATACCACAATTTGGCACCAAACATTCCTTTAATGTTTCAGTAACTGCAGCCATCGTTCTTTATCATTTTTATCTAAAATTGAATTTTTTTTGATGCTCTACTCTCAATAACTAATGGATAGTTTAAATTAGACGCGGTTTCATATCTTCACTAAATGGCGAAAAGAGGCTGAATCTTTACAATTAAAAACCACATTTTGAAAAAAAAACAATAAAAAGTCCCAATTCAAGAATTTTTGTTTATCTTTGTTGCAATATTTTAATAATAAATCATAAAAATTCAAAATTTATGAAAAAATTCCTAACACGGTTTTTGGTAAGTGCGCTTACAATTATTAGCTTACAGCTTGTTTCGTTCAAATTATTTGCCCAGAATGATAGTGTTAAGCTGCCATTTTACAGTTACCCTTATGTTCAGCCGAACTTTGGGATGACACAGTATTTTGGCGACCTGAACGCTAACGATTTTTTCAACAAAAAGCCTATTTATGGTGGCGGTGCTATACTTGGTTACCAAATAACCAGAGTGTTTGGGTTTAGAGCCGATTTATTCTTTGGTAAATTACACAGCCTTAGTGATGTTCACCAAAAAGAATTAAGTACTAACATTTGGGATCTAACAGGGCAGTTAACAATAAATATCAATGAGATTTTTAAAGAAAACCCAAATAGGAAAGTTAATTTTTATGCATTTGGAGGTTTTGGGTATCTTAATATGAATAGTACCGTTGATAATTACGACGGCACCCTTTACAAAACTGAGAAAAATGATGGAAGGTCTTTCCCTATTGGTGCAGGTGCTGCATTTCGTTTATCAAAAACCATCGATTTTAATTTGGAATATGGCCATCGGGTAACTTCGAGTGACAGGGAAATGGATTTTACCAAATATGGAAGGAAATATGATCAATATTCTTATGCGTCAGCAGGTGTTACTTTTAAATTCTTGCCTAAAGATATTGATAAAGATGGAATTAGGGATAAAGACGATGCTTGTCCTGAAGCACCTGGAAAGGTTGTTTTGGCTGGATGCCCAGATAAAGATAATGATGGGATTGCCGATAAAGATGATGCTTGCCCCGATGTAGCTGGTAAAGGCGAGTTTAAAGGTTGCCCTGATACAGATGGCGACAATATTCCTGATAAAGATGACGCTTGTCCTACCCTTGCTGGAAAAGCCGAACTTAAGGGTTGTCCTGATAAGGATAATGATGGTGTAGCCGACAAAGATGACAAATGCCCGGATGTAGCCGGAAAAAAAGAATTTAATGGTTGCCCCGACCGTGATGGAGATGGTGTAATTGATAGCGAAGACCTTTGTCCAGATATTAAAGGTTTGTCGAAATATGCCGGTTGCCCTGATACTGATGGTGATGGTATTCCTGACAACAAAGACAATTGTCCTGAAGTTGCCGGAGTTCCCGAAACTAATGGTTGTCCTCCAGCTTTAAAAGGTGCTTTACTTGAAAAAATGGTACATTTCGATACTGATGCTAGCGTGGTTATGGCTAAACATATTATCGACCTGAATGAAATAGCTGCATTTATGAATGAAAATCCAACTGCAACCATTTCAGTTGCAGGTCATGCAGACGAAAGGGAATCAGTAGAATACAATTTGCGTTTATCTGAGCAACGTGCTGATTATGTGATTAAATATTTGAAAAAGAAAGGGATGAAAAATACAAATATTGATAAGACTTTCTTTGGCAAAAGCAAACCAATAGCAGACAACAACACACCCGAAGGCCGTGCGTTAAACCGCAGGGTTGAAATTCGAATCACAAAATAATTACAAACTAAAATAAAAAAGGCTGACATTTTTGTCAGCCTTTTTTATTTTCTGGCATCTGGATTTTAGCCAAAATCTAATTGCCTTCACTAAGAGTACATAGTTTTACGATAATATAGTTCGAATAGAGAGTTCGCTCCAAAAAGTCTTTTTTTTGCACAAAGTCACAAAGTCACAAAGACTCTAAGTTGCACTAAGTTTATACTGTTGATTAACAATGTTTTTTGAAGCTTTGTGTCATCGTGACTTAGCAGCGCTTCTTCATTTCTGGGTTTTCGGAGGGGAATCAATACCGAATCTTATCAAAGTTGTTTTATCGGAATAATCTTCACTATTTACCAAAGGCATCATTCACAATACAAAAACTATTTGATTCTCCTCAATTAGAGGTTCGCATCGGTACTTTCTGAAAATCTGAGCCACTGTCAACACATCCTTAGCGCAATACTGCTCTATTCTGGCAAGGTCATTCTGTTTGTAATAAACTTCTGCAACTTGGCTGCCGTCTATATCGTCTTTTGGCGTTGGAATATCAAATATGGCAGCAAGCAAATCAAGCGATGTGTAGTTTTTATAATCGCCGAATTTCCAAAGTTCCATGGTATCCAAATGATTGACTTCCCAAGGTTTTTTACCCGCAAGGTCAAGGATGGCAGGAATTGAAATACCAAGTACAATCATCCGGCGCGCCATGAACGGGAAATCAAACTCCTTCCCATTATGGGCACAAAGCAAATGATCCTGTTTGTTGTATCGCTTTCTGAGCAATTCAGCAAATTCGGTGAGGAGTTTTTTTTCATCATGTCCCGAAAACGACTTTATCCTGAATTCCCCTTTTGAAAAAGCCCCTACGGAGATGCAGATTATTTTTCCAAATTCGGCGTAAATACCTGCCCTGTTATACAGGTTTTCAGGTGAAACCACTACATCGGTTTTGTTGTTAAAAGGTGCCAAACGTTCAGATTTTTTATCCCATAGCTGCTTCATGCGCTCACTTAACTGATCGTACTCTGGAAAAGCTGGGACAGTCTCAATATCAAGGAATAAAATGTTTTCAGGATTGATTTTGTCAAGCATGGTTCACGTTTTTGTATTGTTAATAGATGTGTTTTTAGTGGGCTTCGGTTTGATGTGGCAAAACTCTTTCTATAATAATTGCCCCGGTGAAGGAATAGTTTCCTCGATTGATCCCTAATCCTATAGGTGGAGTTGCTGTGTAAAATTACAACGTTTTATTCACATTCAGCATATATTACGTAATTTTATGCCATGAAAAAAAACTATTCCTTATCCTGGTTACTTATAGGCTCTCTTTTGCTTTTATTAATAAGTGCTTGCAATAGCAAAGTTGATTTTGGGTATCCAGAAATAAATGTGATGCTGCCTTTGCCGGGGCGAATATACCAGAATGGCGATACAATCAAATTCCAGGCTGAATTTAGCGACAATAACCAGCTCACTAACATAGAGTTGCTTTTGGTCGATCAGGATAACAAACCCATGTTGCCCGTAGTAAGCATTACTCCAAACCAGAACCCTTTTATTTTTGAAGGCGACTATATCATCAACGATCCAATGCTGCCTGGTGGTTCATATTACATCAATTTCCGTGCATCCAATGGCGAAAATAGTACAAACCGCTTTGTCGCGGTACAAATACATGAATTGGCGAGGGAAATGTTGTATCCCATTATCGTAACCCATCCAGAAACGGATATTTGGAACGCCTACAGGCTGACAAAAGATAACAATTGGTTGAAATATTATACACAAACTGGCGACTACGCTGGCTGCGCCATCAACTCTACTGAGTCGCAATTTTACATCTGTGGCAATTCCATTTCTAATCTATCGTCAGTTAAACTTCCTGGTGGAGCTTTGCAGTGGATTATTAAACCTGTATATTACCAATCGCATAATTGGTTTGGTGGCTTAGAGTTTAGTTATCCAAACCTCTATGTTTCTTGTGCTGAGGGAAATATCCGTGGATACAATAAAACGGGAAATGAAATCTACAAATCTGAAACTTTTCCCAATGCAGAACCTTCTCTTTTGGTTGCCACGAAGAATTTTGTTGTCGGCGCTTTTGCTGATGCTTTTAGTTCTGACAGGTTTTTAGTTGCTTTTCACTACCCAGGCGGTAAAATGTTCAGTAACAAGTTTTTTCATGGCGAGATAGTAGGCATGTTGTACACATCGGCTGAAAAAATATTGGTTTTCAGTAATTCTGATGGTCAAGGGTCAATTTCGCAGTACAATGCTACCGACAACTCGCTGAGTGTTTTGCACCCATTTTATAATGGTGTTTTTATTGATGCAGCTAAGATGGATAGCGACAATTATATAATTTCAAGCAGTTCGGGGATTTGTTTATATTGCATAAGCAATAACAGCCTCACCCCATTACTTCCAGAAATTAAGGATGCAAAAATTGCTTGCGACAATACTATGCAACAGTTTTATGCTTGTTCAGGCAAAGAGATGCAGGTTTATAGTTTTCCCAGCCCTGTTTTGCTTGAAAAGATCCCACTTCCTGATACAATAGTCGATTTCCACCTTGTGTTTAATAAATAATTTTCCACTTTGAATAAGAGTCTGATTGTAACTACTGCTGACGGTTCGCATACACTGTTTGTGCCCGAATTGAACGAACATTACCATTCTAAAAACGGTGCTTTGCAAGAATCGGAACTTGTATTTATTCAAAATGGGTTGCGGCATCTGCCGCAATGCATTAAAGATATCAATTTGCTTGAAATAGGTTTTGGGACTGGTTTAAATGCGCTTCTTAGTGTTCTTGAGTCAAAAAAACAACACCGGAAAATCAATTATGTCGCAATTGAACCTGAGCCATTGGATCAAGAAATTATTGCAAAATTAAATTACCCAACGCAAATTGGGAGTACTGAGGCTGCCGGATACTTTAAAAAGATACATGATTCAAGCTGGGATTATCCGGCATTCCTTAGCGATTACTTCATTATAAGTAAAATACATGCTAAGCTTGAAGATATAGCTTTACGCGAACAACAATTTCATCTTGTGTATTTTGATGCTTTTGGGCCGGAAGTTCAACCGGAATTATGGACTGAGGTCATCTTTAAGAAATTATACAATTGCCTTAAACCCGAAGGAGTTATCGTAACTTATAGTTGCAAAGGAATTGTAAAGCGGGCTTTAAAAGCTGCAGGTTTTACAATAGAAAAACTTCCCGGACCGCCAGGGAAAAGAGAAGTGTTAAGAGCGACTAAACAGCGGTGAGGCATGCGAAATAAATCTTCCAATTTCAAATTGATGCGTTTGTATTCTGAATATCAGGTTTATAGATGAGGAAATATTGTTGTTGATAAAAATCATTTTAACTCAAAAACTATTCAGCATCAGCCTAATTGTCAGAAATCTCTTAGTCACAAATTTCAATCGCTGTACGCATATTTTTGATTCTTTCATCGCGAACCGTTTTGAGAAGTTTGTCAGTTTCAGATTGCTTTATAGCCACATACGAAAAGAAATCTTTTACTTCAATCAGCCCGATTTCATCTTTCTTTAAGTTTCCTTTTTGCATTAAAAACCCCACAATATCAACTTTGTTGAGTTTATCTTTTTTGCCCTTGCCGATATAAATTGTTTTCCAATTTGGTTTTGGAGGTAAATTTAGCGTTTCGGGCAACTCAATTATCTGCAATTCGTCAACAATATATTTTGGTACGGCTTCCTCGGTGCTCAATATCAGGTAGGAGTTTCCTTCGGCCAACATCCTGGCAGTGCGCCCATTTCTATGTATATATCCTTCTTCGTTGGCTGGCAAATGATAATGTATTACATGTTTAACTTCGGGAATGTCCAATCCACGGGAGGCAAGGTCGGTACAAACTAAAACCGTGCAACTGCCATTCCTGAACTTGCATAATACACGCTCTCGGATATGCTGTTCCAACCCACCATGGAAGTACTCGTTTGTAACAGAACTGTCAGAAAGCGAATCGCTTACCCTTTTTGCAGCATCCCTATGGTTGCAAAACACCAAGGTTGACTCGCCTCCTAAATGGCAAAGCAACTGAAATAAGGTTGAAAGTTTATCTTTATGATCCGATTTAACAATATTGCATTTGAGGCCTACTGGCAACTTGCTTTGCTTTGAATAATCAAGTATAAAAGGCTCAGTTATACCAGTAAATTCAGGGATTTCCAGTGCTTTGGTAGCAGAAGTCAGGATGCGTTTTTCAACTGAATGCAGTTTTTTTATTATGGCCGACATTTCTTCCTGGAAACCTAATTCCAGCGATTTGTCAAATTCATCGAGTACAAGAGTTTTGATATTGTCGGGGCTGAAATTCTCATGACTAAGATGATCGAGGATTCTTCCCGGTGTACC
>CAIRHD010000340.1 GCA_903878265.1 uncultured Bacteroidales bacterium
CAAATTGTAAACGACAGGCTCAAACAAATTTGCAAACGTATTGCAACCGAGGAATTCGGGCTGGGCTACGATAAAACCAAACTTATTTTCAGGCGAAATTCACTTGTCAAACTTTCGGAACATATTGTCAACATTTTGGCTGAGGTTGGTCGGCCAATGAAACTGACCGAAATCTGCAAGGAATTAAAAAGCCGTTCAAAACGCATCCCACCCAATATCGAGTCGCTGCGTTCGTCGATATTAAGCATCGATGAAGTTGCCGCTATTGGAAAAACAAGCACTTACGCCCTTAAAGAATGGGAAATGGTGAAAACCGGGACTATCAAAGAATTGGTAAGAGAATACCTGGAATCGTCCATCGAATCAAAACATATTTCGGATATAACGGTGTATGTAAACAAATTCAGGAAGACTACCGATAAAAACATTCTATCGAACTTAAAACTCGACAAAACAAATACTTATGTGTTTTTCAAACTGGGTTATATTGGGTTGAAATACAAACAATACAAGAATATAAGTATTCAGGGCGACAAAAAAAACCAGGTTCGGAAACCTAAAAATGGGAAAGAAGATATTCAGTTGAAGTTGTTATAAACCAGGAAAAACCATTTTCTGATTTACTCAAAAACCACAAACCAGTTTTGGCTTTCCCTAAATTATTTCAATAAAAAGTCCACTCCTAAAAGTCTTTTTTTGCCGCAAAGTGTTGCGCTGAGTGACGTTTCTTCATATTTGGCTTCTCGGAGCAGACTCAATAAAGGATTTACTTTTTCAACAACAAAATCTGTTCTTCAATAGTATTAATTTTCAATTCAGCATCCGCCATTTTTCGGCGTTCAACTTCCACAACTTCAGGCTTTGCATTTGCCACAAAACGTTCATTCGAAAGTTTTACCATTACGCTTCGCAAAAAACCCTGGGCATACTCAAGTTCCTGGTTAAGTTTTGCAGTTTCAGCTTCTACATCAATTTTATCTCCAAGCGGGATATAAAACTCGTTTCCATTAATGAGGAAAGAAGCTGCACCAGTTACTTTTTCATTTATATACCTGATTGGCGAAAGGTTACACAGTTTTTCGATCAAAGAATCGAATAGCAGTTTGGGGATTTGTTTATCCGGTTTTAGGATAAAAAGGTCGAGTTTATCCTTTATCGGGATATTTTTATCCTTACGGATGGAACGGATGGCTGTAACAATACCCAAAGTATAGGTAAAATGGGTCAGAATTTTCTCATCGTACTTTTGCGGCATTGGCATTTGCGAAACCATAATGCTGCCTTTTGAATCCTCGTGCATCAGATGCCAGATTTCTTCGGTTATGAACGGCATAAACGGGTGTAAAACCTGCATCATATCGGAGAAAAGGGCAACCGCAGCTTTATAGGTATGTGCATCTATCGGTTGCTGGAAGGCTGGTTTTATCATTTCTAAGAACCAGGAGCAGAAATCGTCCCAAACCAATTTATACACACCCATCAACGCATCGCTTAAACGGTATTTATCGTAATGCTCGTTAATCTGGCTGAGCGCTTCGTTAAACCTTGCCCTGAACCATGTTACCGACAAAGCAGCATACATGGGCTGTTGAAGGTTTTTGTCCACTTCCCAGCCTTTGATCAAACGGAATGCATTCCAAACTTTGTTTGAGAAATTCCGGCCTTGTTCGCATAAAGATTCATCAAAAGGAAGGTCGTTTCCAGCAGGTGAAGTGAGCAACATTCCAACCCGTACCCCATCAGCTCCGTATTTTTCAATTAACTCAATTGGGTCGGGGGAGTTACCAAGCGATTTCGACATTTTTCGCCCAAGTTTATCGCGCACTATCCCGGTAAGATACACATTTTTAAACGGGATTTCGCCACGGTATTCCTGACCGGCCATGATCATTCGCGCCACCCAAAAAAACAATATTTCCGGTGCTGTAATCAGGTCGTTGGTAGGATAATAATATTTAATATCCTCATTTTCAGGATGACGAATTCCATCAAAAACCGAAATCGGCCAAAGCCATGACGAGAACCAGGTATCCAACACATCTTCATCCTGCCTGAGTTCCGACAATGTTATTTTTGGGAACTTTGCTAAGGCTTTGCCCAATGCTTCTTCGGCTGAACGTGCAACAATTATGCTTCCATCGGGCAGATAATATGCCGGGATGCGCTGTCCCCACCACAATTGGCGGCTGATGCACCAATCGCGCACATTTTCCATCCAATGGCGGTATGTATTTTTGAATTTCTCGGGATGAAACTTAACTGTATCGTTCATCACCACATCCAATGCTGGTTTTGCCAAATCAGGCATTTTTAGGAACCACTGCATCGAAAGCTTTGGTTCTATAACTGCATTTGTGCGCTCGCTGAACCCGACTTTATTGATGTAATCTTCGATTTTAACCAGGTTTCCGGCATTTTTCAAATCGTTTACAATGCTATCGCGGACTGCAAACCGATCTTGTCCAACGTACAATTGGGCTTTTTCGCTCAGTGTACCATTCGGATTAAAAATATCGATGCTTTCGAGATTGAATTTTTGCCCGATCAAATAATCGTTCACATCGTGTGCAGGAGTAATTTTGAGGCAACCTGTACCAAATTCACGATCTACATATTCATCACTTATCATAGGGATGGAACGACCAAGCAAAGGGACAAGCACCCTTTTCCCAACTAAATGCTTGAAACGATCGTCTTCAGGATGGAAACAAACAGCGGTATC
>CAIRHD010000341.1 GCA_903878265.1 uncultured Bacteroidales bacterium
TCATTTTGGGAAACCTACGGTTAAAACCACTGGCGAATACCGATCGCTGAATTTCGAAAACACTATGTTAACGGCACTTCCGGGCCAGCCGGAAATGCCCTACCACCAGGTCAAACTCATGTTGCCACCCGGCGAATCGGCTCAAAATATTGAAATTGTGTTTTCGGGCGAAACACAAATTCCAGGCAAATTTAACCTGTATCCACAGCAGGGAGTGCAACCCATTTCCATTGGAAAGTCAGGGCAATTTATTAAAGATGAAGCTATATATAACCGTAACGCAAACTACCCAAGCAATCCCAAAGGACAACTGATCACCGCTTTTTTGAACGGAAGGGCATTTGCACTTTCTTCGTTTACGCCACTTCAATACAATCCTGTAACAGGAAAGGCAAGCTATTACGCTTCCGCTAAGGTAATTGTGCATACACAAGCGGATGAAAAATCACATGCAGCACTATCCAACCTTTTGGTGAACAGCAAACAAGCAGCAAGGCTTGCGGATAATGCAGAAACAGATAATTTGTACAAAGCATCACGACAACCAACAACGGATGGGTACGAATTGCTGATAATCTGTACTTCCGCTTATTCCACCGCTTTCGAAAATTATCGGGCTTCGTATTTGAAACAAGGTTTGCGATCACAGGTTAAAACGTTAGAATCAATCACTTCAACCATGAGTGGGATTGATGCATCCGAAAAAATCAGGAATTATATCATTCAGGAATACCAGTTACACGGAATTGAACATGTGTTGCTTGCCGGCGATGTGGAACTTATTCCTTACCGGGGATTTTATGGTTATGTGCAATCGGGTAATGGATATACCTCCATAAATATTCCTTCCGACCTTTATTATTCGGCATTGGATGGAAACTGGAACACGGATGGCGATGGACTTTGGGGCGAACCGGGCGAGGATGATTTGCTGCCGGATATTTCGGTTGCGCGTATGCCTTTCAGCAACCTGACAGAATTAAACTCCATGTTGCATAAAAGTTACAGCTACCAGTTTTCGCCGGTGGATGGCGAATTCCGAAATATTATCCTGGCAGGTGAATGGTTGTTTGCTGCACCTTATCTAACTTGGGGCAGTTATTACATGGAAATACTTTTAGGTCATCACACCGACAACGGATATACAACAACTGGTATCCCAACAACCTATCCTGTCGATAAAATGTACGACGAAACGGCAACCTGGTCAAAGCAGGATTTGATGAACCACCTCAATATGGGCCGTCCGATGCTGAACCATACCGGCCATGCCAACCAAACGTTTGTGATGAAAATGTACAACGCGGATATTACTAATGCGAACTTTGCTGGCTTGAACGGTACAACCCATAACTATACCATTGTTTATACGCATGGTTGCGATTGCGGAGCCTTTGATGCAAGCGATTGCATAGCTGAAAAAATGGTAACGATAGACAATTTTGCAGCCGCTTTTATTGGGAATTCCCGATATGGTTGGTTTAACGAAGGCACAAACGAAGGCCCTTCGGCTCACCTGCACCGTGAATATATGGATGCATTATATTCAGATTCACTCAATAGGATTGGAAGGGCACATACCGAATCGAAAATTGCTACTGCTCCCTGGGTTACCGCTCCCGGTCAGTGGGAACCCGGCGCATTGCGTTGGTGTTTTTACGATTGCACCGTACTTGGCGATCCGGCAATGGCAGTGTTTACCGATAATCCAATTACCATCCAATCCGCTTATTCAAACATTACGGTCGGGACAACCTCAATGGATGTAAATGTTTCTTCCGGTGGTTTGCCGATGCAAGGTTTGAATTGCGTGGTTTTGGAAAATGGGGTAATGCTTGGCAAGGCAGTGACCAATGCTTCAGGAACCGCCACGGTAGTTTTAAACCCTGCAATTTCAAATCCCGCCGAGGTTCAGTTGGTGGTTTCGGGTTATAATTGTGTTCCGGTTACCTATAATGCAATTGCAAAAACCTATGTTTGGAACGTTGCTTCAGGAAACTGGAAAACTCCTGCAAGCTGGTTGCCCGTCAGGACAACTCCTACTGCTAACGATATTTTGATTTTTGATGGCAGTATTCAAGCCAGTGCTTCGGTTAACCTTGATTTTACCACAGCTGAAAATATTGGTAAGTTGCGGATAATCAACAATTCAAATGTAACTTTAACAACCTCTGCATCGCGAAAAATAAATATTGGCACATCAGGTTTAGTTTCTCCTCATTTTGAAATAGCAGCAGGATCAACTTTAAATGTTAACGCTGCAAACCCTGTGTCGATCAACTTACCGGCAGGTTGTTTAGCAAGTGTTTCAGGAAATATTGTTTTCCAAAATGCAGCCCACAGGCTGACTGCAAACGGTGAAAATGCAATTGCTTTTATCAACGGAGCTTCATTCACCGCTGGCAGCACTTTTTCAGGAAATGCTTTTGGTGCGGGCACTGCCAACTCAGTGGTTTTTAATGCAGGTTCGGGCTATACGCAATCAGGAGGGAACAGCCCTTTCAGTTTAGTTTCGCCAGCAAGCGTTGTTGTTTTTAATTCCGGCAGTTTATATAAATTCAATGCAGCGGCTGGTGCGCCAGAGCTTTCAGGAAGGGTTTATGGGAATTTGGAAATAAACTCAATTTCTGCGTCCCTGAATTCCCTGGGTGGAACCGGAGGAACAAGTGTAAAGGATTTGACTATCACATCAGGAAACTGCGGTTTCAATATGATTGGAGGAATAAAAATTGGTGGAAACATATCGGTGTTATCTGGAGCTTTGTTGAGTTTTTCACCTCCAAGTATTGATTCCGTGCATTTTAACGGAACCTCAACCCAAAGCATTTCCGGCGGCGGAGGCATTACATTCAATGCAAATTCGGTTTTAAAGATCAACACCAATTCAAGTATTACCATGGAAAGTGACATTACGATAAATGGAAAACTCGCTTTGAAAAGTGGTTTGTTCAATATCGGTAGCGGCAACCTGATACTTGGCGCAAATGCAACCATTGCAGGAACGCCATCGGCAACAAATATGATTGTTACGAGTGGGAGTGGTGAGTTCAGGAAAATTTTTGCTTCAACTGGAAGTTTTATTTTTCCTGTCGGGGATAACACCGGCACTCCTGAATTCAGTCCGGTAACTTTAAACTTTTTTACCGGTACATTTTCTGCCGGGGCATACTCTGGAATTCGTCTTGCCAATACTGCAACTTCAGGCTCCGCAAACAGTTACCTGAACCGCAATTGGACGGTGACATCTTCGGGGATTGGCAGCTTTACCTGCGATGCCCGCTTCGACTATGTGGAGGCTGATGTGAACGGAACCGAAAACGATATTTTGTGTATGCAATTTTTGCCAACTGATACTTTAATCCATAATCCGGCCAACTGTTCACAGCATTGCCTCACAGCTTCAGGCCTAAGTAGTTTTGGTGTTTTCTCCGGCGAAAGCACAAATAAAAAACTTACGCTTACCTCTGTTTTTCCACAAGGGCTATACAGCAGCAATGGTGTTTTGCATCAGGCGAATGATAATCTGGGGGCACATTGGCCAACCGGCATTGCCGACCATATAACTGTTGAACTACACGATGCTTCCAATTATGGCACAATCGTTTATACTGTAACCGATGTTTCACTCATCACTTCAGGAACAGCAATTGTAAGCATTCCTGCAATTTATTCCTGCTCGTATTACATCACCATTAAGCACCGGAACAGTTTGGAAACTGTAGGTGCCACTGCGGTTTCATTTGCTGGTAACACAATAAACAAATCCTTTGGTTCCCCGGCAGAAGTTTTTGGGGGAAATCTCCGGCAAATGGGCGATTCGGATTATGTAATTTATTCCGGCGATGTAAATCAGGACGGGTTTATCAACCAGTTGGATATTGCATTGGTCGAAAACGATGCACTAAATTTCAACAAAGGTTATCTGGCGAACGATTGCAACGGTGATGGCACTGTGGATGCTGGGGATTTGATACTTGTTGATAATAATGCTTCACTGTTTATTGGATCCGCAACTCCCTGATTAACCGAGACTATTTCGAATTTTGGAAGAAATTAAATTGATTTTGCCCTAACGGTATTACCAATCTATTCTTTCCTCAACGCTTCAATCAGGTTTTTGCGCAATGCAGATTTTACAGGGAAGTAAATCCAAAGCAGCCCGTTTAGCAAAATTATCAGGATAATAATTATCAGGAAAGTTGAAGGAAGTTGAAACGTGGGCGAAAAAAACGAGGGCAGGATTCCTGCCAAAGCGGATAAAGTGCCGATTCCGATTCCCGCAAAAAGGATAAACAGGTTTTCGATAAAAATAAGTTTAAAAATATAGTTTCGTTTAAATCCAATTGCCTGGTAAAGGGCAATTTCCCGCTTTCGTTCGTTCAGGTTTCGGAGCAAAACTATTCCCAGGCCAATAGTGCCAATGATAATTCCTAGCCCGCCAAGCATCATAAAAACAGTGAGATAGGTGTTCTCGACAGAATTAAATTGTGCAAGTTTCTCGGATGCAGGCGTAACCACCATTCCATAATCCTGGAGCAAATATTCAAGCCGCTGCGAAATTTCGGTTTGATGAATAAAATCGCCGCTTACCAACATTGTTTTGGAACCACCAACCGAGGGGAAATACTGCCTGAAAAGCTCAGCAGAGATTAAGATATTTCCCTGAAAAACAGAGTTGCCCAGCCCTCCCATTAGCTTCACTTTCAATTGCTTGCCACTTTCATCGGTGTATAAAAGCGTATCACCTATTTTTTTCTGCATTCCCCAGGTAATAACGGTTTGGTCGGCATAAGCGGGAATTATTCCAGGAGCAAGTTGCTTGTTCAATTCCAGCCAGGGATGCTCTTTGCTTGAGGAAACATCTAAATTTTCAAAACTGAATGAATGGTAAGCATCAAATACCTGTGGAACTACCCCAAGTATTTTTGGCTGCGAAACCTGGTTCAGGTTCAGGCAACTGGCGTCGTTGCCATCAAGGCTGAGCATCTGGACAAACTTTACATTTTTTAACGCTTTTTCATCTGCGATTCCGTATTTTTCCTTTCCTTCCGGCGAATTCAAATCATTCAGGATTGGAACGGTTGATTCGGCCCAAAAAAGGAAACCACCCGTGCCGGATTGGGGCATGTTTTCAGTACCATAAAAGGTTTTGCGGTTTGCTCCGGTTATAATCACTGAAAAAGTACCGATTGCAAGCAGTGCAATAGCAGAAATTGTTCGCGTTTTCTTAAAACCAATATTTTTTATCACTGCACGATAAAATCCCGAAACCGATATTTCTGATTTCTGTGCGACGTGATGCAACAAGGAATACAACCCGGTTATTCCGGCCACCAAAAGCATTCCGCCAGCCGAAAGAAAATTTGTAGAAAGGTCGGCTTGGGTGCTTGTAAACAAAGAAAATATTAAAACTAACGCAATAACCAAAAATGAAAGGGACAGTATGATGCCGATATTTCTCCTTTTCAAACTGGTATTGGCAGGTTCGGTTTCATTTCCTTTAACCAATGCCGACAGTGGTTTTCGGAGGTTTCGGAACAATACAAAAAACAAGGAAATAAAAGCCGTTGTTGAACCTGCGGCAAACCCGATAAACAAGGTAAGCGGCAAAATGTGCATCTGTAGCATCGAAGTTCTTACCGCGTCTTGCCAAAGCGTATTTAAACCTGACAGCAGAAGTTTATTGTAAAGAATCCCTAAAAAAGTTCCAAGCAAACTTCCAAAAATGACAACAATTAATGCTTCGGGTACGAGAATTCGTAGTATTTCTTTTTTGCGGAAACCCAAAGTTGCCAGAATTGCGGTTTCGGCCATCCGCGTGTGTGCATGAAGCGAAAAGAGCAAAGCTGTTAGCATCAAAGCGGCCACAAGTATGAAAAAGCTTAGGCTCAGGAACAAACTGCCGAAATCGGTGGAATTGGCTGCCGCTGATTTGCCTTCGGTGTAAACATCCTGAATGCGGAAACCATTTTCAGCGAGAACCAATTGCGACATTAATTGCGATTTCAGAAGCGGAAGTTTTGTGCTGTCGGCCGAAAATCTATAGGCCGTGGTATGGCCGAAAGCATTGTCCCATAGTTTTTTACCACTTTCAAGCGAAATAAATGCTTTTGGCGTTCCACGATAATCGTTCCAATATTGCTCGTCTTTGTCCCTGATTTTGCCGAGTTCAACAGGAGCGCCAGTTTCCCAATCCCGGCAATTCCCCGCATCCGACATACCAGGGAAATCGGGCATCAAAGTCCGGTCAAAAATCGGGTTTGTGATAGGAAGAATGGCTTTTATACAAAAACGCGAACTATCTTCAGTCAGTTTCCGCAAGGCTCCCATTTTGAAATACCGCAATTGGAGAGAATCTCCTTTTTTTACTTTTAGGTCGCTTGCCAGCCAATTGTTGATAATAATTTCTTTTTCAGAAAGTTGAAATCCTTTATTTTCGGTGGCTGTTACAAACGAATATGGAGTTGAATTGCCGTTTCCCGA
>CAIRHD010000342.1 GCA_903878265.1 uncultured Bacteroidales bacterium
AAACCCGTGAAATATATGACGCGTTAGGCTACAAATATCAACCGTGGATACGAAAATCCGTGTTACCCGAAAAATAAAATAACAAAAAACAACATCCTGATAAAGTTTGGGTTATGTGCTATGAAGTACAAGTTGGGTTAAATTTATATATAGGAATTAATCAAAATATTCTGATATAATCCCACATATTAATTGTTGTCCTCTAAATTTTAGGGGTTTTACCACGAATAGAATTGGTTTTATATATATCAAAAGAAGGAAATCAGAATACCTATATTGATGATGCTTTTTTTAACAACTTACCCAGGACGAATAAGTTTGAAACGGCTAATTGTCGTAGAATTTGCCACTTATAATGTGCAAAATAGTTTAGGAAATATCTTCCTTTTCAATTCAGGTTTCTGACTTACTACAATTTGAATTGATTTATTAAATTGACAGCAAAATCCATTATTTGAACCTGTAAAAGGCTATTTTTCAAACACTTTATTCAATGCTTCAATTATTATTTGGCATGATTCTTCAATCTGGGCAATACTTATGGTGAGCGGTGGCGCAATGCGGATAGACGAATCGTTGAACAGAAACCAATCGCTTATTAATCCTTGTTCGATACAAATATCTATTGTTTTTTTTACCTGTATAAAATTGTCGAGTTGTAGGGCAATCATCAGGCCTACTGCTCGTATCTCCCTGATATAATTGCATTTGCTTAATTGTTGGACAAAAAGTTTGCTTTTGGTTTCTACGCTTTCTATGAGTTTTTCGTTGATAATAACTTCAATGTTTGCCAAAGCGGCAGCGCAACTTACCGGATGGCCACCAAAAGTAGTAATATGGCCTAAAACAGGGTTAACTGTCAGTGTTTGCATTATTTCGTGCGATGAAATAAATACCCCGATAGGCATCCCACCACCTAATCCTTTGGCTAATAACAAAATATCTGGAATAATTTTATATTTTTCGAAAACAAACATATATCCGGTTCGGCCTAAACCAGTCTGAATTTCATCAAAAATCAACAATGTGCCGGTTTCGTTACAGCGGTTTCTGAGAGCCGACAAAAAATCCTGTTTGCCAAGAACGATTCCTGCTTCTCCCTGCACAGGTTCCACTATTACACAAGCAGTTTCATTGGTTATAGCATTTAAATTGCCAATTGAATTGAATTCAATATGCTCAATTTCTGGCAATAGCGGGTAAAATGATATTTGGTAACTTTCGTTTCCAATCACGCTTAAAGCCCCGTGGGTGCTGCCATGGTAAGCATTTTTAAATGAAACAATTTTCTTCCTACCAGTAAAACGCTTGGACAATTTTAATGCACCTTCAACCGCTTCGCTGCCCGAATTTACGAAATAGCAATTGTTTAGTTTTTCGGGTAAAAGCCCTGCCAGTGTCGCTGCCAGTTTAACTTGTGGCGATTGGATGTATTCGCCATAAACCATCAGATGTAAGTATTTGTCGAGCTGATCTTTAATGGCTTTCACAACCACAGGATGCCTATGCCCAGTGTTGCTTACCGAAATACCTGAAATCAAGTCAATATATTTTTTGCCGGAAGAATCATAAATATAGATGCCTTCGGCGAAGGTAATTTCGAGCGCGAGAGGGGAATCACTGGTTTGTGCCAGATAATTTAAAAAAAGTTGTCGGTTGGTCAACATTTTATAGGCTAATTTTACCCTTCAAAAGTACAATTTAATGCTTGAAAATCATTTTAAGTTTGCATGCAAATAAAAATTGATGTATTATTGTATGATTTTTAATCAAATGAAGGATAAAGTAATTATTATAACTGGAGCATCATCAGGTATCGGGAAAGCACTTGCTTATGAATTTGGTGCCAATCAGGCCAAAGTAGTTTTAGCTGCAAGGGATATCACTAATCTTAATGCAATTATATCTGATTTACAGTCCCTTGGAGTACAAGCCATTGCCGTTCGAACAGATGTAACCAGTGAAAATGATTGCCGCATTTTGATTGAAAAAACCATTGAGGAATTTGGCAAGATTGACATACTTATCAATAATGCAGGTATTAGCATGAGGGCGCTTTTTATTGATTTGAAACTAGATGTGATGCGCAGGTTGATGGATACAAATTATTGGGGAACAGTTTATTGCACCAAATTTGCAATGCCTTACCTGTTGAAAACTAGCGGTTCGTTGGTTGGCGTAATTTCAATTGGTGGCTATATCGGTATGCCGGGTAGAAGTGCTTATGCTGCTTCCAAGTTTGCTGTCAGGGGTTTTCTGGATACCATCCGTGTCGAAAACAGGAAAACCAGACTTCATGTTTTGGTGGTGGCACCTGGTTTTACAACATCTAATATTAGGCGGGCAGCTTTGTTGGCTGATGGAACTTTGCAAGGCGAAACTCCGCGTGACGAAAGTCACATGATGCCTGCCGAAGAAGTAGCGGCAAGGGTTTACAACGCAGTTAAAAAAAGAAAAAGGCAATTGGTCTTAACTTTTTGGGAAGGAAAACTGACAGTTTTTTTGGGAAAATTTTTGCCGAAATTTTTGGACAAATTAATTTATAACACTTTTGCAAAAGAACCTGATTCGCCATTGAAATAATTACTACTTTTCGCACTCGAAATCATGTTAATTCTTAGACATTGCTTTGCACAAAAAACAAAAATTCAATTTAACTGAAAAATAGAGATTAAAACAGTTTACAGCCTCAGTATCACTATCAAAAAAAACATTAAAATGGACTTACAAATTGTATTAAAAAGTGGCATGGGTGATATCGAATTTGGATGCACACCCGAGGTTGTTAGAGGTTTATTAGGCGAACCCGAAGAAGTTGAAGAACTCGAAAGCGCTATGGATGGCAATGTGGAAAGCATTGTTTGGAATTATCCTGATGCCGGGTTGAATTTCTTTTTCGATGCTGCAAACGGTGAGCCAACATTAAGCACCATAGAATCCGACAACCTTGAGACCGTACTTTTCAATTCAAAGATTTTCAATATTGAAAAAGACAAAATCATTTCAATGATGTACGAAAATGGGTATAAAGATGTTGATGAAGATGATGAAACCTGGGGCGAACACAGAGTTACATTCGATGATGCCCAAATTGATTTCTATTTTGATGATCAGGCACTTACGCTGGTTAGTTGGGGAAGTTACTGAAATTGGGCGATTTTTTTTTTACAACAATTTACTTTTCTGAGGTTATTGGGAAATGGTTATTTGTTAATGGGAAATTGAAAAATGGAATGACTTCTTTGGTTATTATTCAAATAGTTGTATAGAAAATTGCTGGCTCGCTTGGTGGCTGATTTCAAAAGGATTTCTTTTTGTTCAATATTCAAACATCAAGGTAATAATTCTTGCTCAGATAGATTACCAATAATTTGCAGTAGAATCGAATTTTATTGAAGAATGAAAACATACACCTTAAGCAAATTTCTTAACTTGCTCATTTGCTGAAGAAATCACAAATCGTTTTTAGGTACAACTCAGGTTGCTCCACCGAAATGGAGTGACCTGCATTAGGGATAATTTCAAGGCGATGATTTTTGAAAACTAGTAAATACTCGTTTGTAAAGCCCCATTTTTGATTGTCACATTGGCCTTTCATTACCAAAATTGGAATGGTTGATGTTTTCAAAGCAGGACGCGGATCCTTGGCTGTTGCCAGGCTTTTGATTGTCATTATTTGGGAATAAAATCCGCCACCACCTTCGACAGTAACATTTATAGATGTATCGCAAACCGTTGATTTGTTTAGTTTGTAGTTGAGTAGGGTTTGGAAATCATCAACTTCGGCATCCGATGCAAGTTTGCTTCCAAAAACTATCGCCCATTTCATTACAAATTCGCTTCTCAGGCTTCTGCTTGATTTATTGGCTTGAGCATTTGCAAAATATGGCATCCTCAAATGTAGGCTGTCGGGTGGCTTTAGTGTTGACAACTCTTTATTCGTTGGTTGTATTGGGGCTGGTCCTGTGAAAATTACTTTTTCCACTCTATTTGGGTTGTCGGCGATATAAAAAGTGGCTAAGATCGCACCCCAGGACTGTGCAATAAAAATCACTTTTTCGGCACCGATTATTTTTACAATTTCTTCCAAATCCCTTTTATGCCTTTCTGCGGTGTATTCTTCAATATTTTCAAGACGTTCCGAATATCCGCTACCAACCTGATCGTAGAGATACACGTCGAACCCCTTTTCGGCCAATGGCTTAAATCTTTCGATGGTTGCATTCGTATAAAAACCTCCAGGCCCCCCTTGCAGGAAAATTATGGGAAATGCCGATTTTTCCCCTTTGGCAGGAATAAAAGTATAAGCAATCCTCGACCCTGTGGTTAAATCCCAGAATTGGGTTTCTTTTCTTGGTTTTATGTGGGGCACATTATAAACCTTGGGATAGAATAGAGTATATAAACATGCCACTAAACCAATCAATATAAGGTATTTGACAATTCTACGGATATCTATCCTCATTTTTACATTAGTTGATGATTCATATCAAGAAGACAAATTCAGGATTTCCGTTTGTAAAGCGGATGATGTTCCATAATATTCTCTCTCAGGTATGCCCTGTCGAGGTGTGTATAAATTTCAGTTGTTGTGATACTTGCATGGCCAAGCATTTCCTGTACTGCCCTTAAATCGGCACCGCCTTCCACTAAATGTGTGGCAAAC
>CAIRHD010000343.1 GCA_903878265.1 uncultured Bacteroidales bacterium
AACTCCTGGGGCACAACCGGTTTTTCGAATTCCAATGTAAACACACTTACAAACAACCATTTTTGGCCATTTATTTTTAGTGTTGCCTGTGTTAATGGCAACTTTACAGCCGGCACCTGTTTTGCCGAAGCCTGGTTGCGTGCCAAAAATGCCAACGGCCCTACGGGAGCAGTCGCAACGCTTATGTCAACCATCAATCAAAGCTGGAACCCTCCTATGGATGGACAGGATGAAATGGACGACATCCTGGTTGAATCGTATCCAACAAACATAAAACGGAGTTTTGGTGGCATTTCGATGAATGGTTGCTTTAAGATGAACGAAACCTACGGTTCGGGTGGTGACGAAATGACCGATACCTGGACCATTTTTGGCGACCCTTCGGTAACTGTCCGCACCGCTTTGCCTACAGCTATTGCAGCCACACACGAAAACCAGGTGTTTTTAGGCACTACTTCTTTTGTGGTGAACTCTGCTGTTGAAGGAGCCTTGGCAGCTTTAAGCATCGACAACCAGTTTATTGCTGCCGGGTTTATCAGCAATGGCTTGGTAACACTCAGTTTCCCGGCATTCCAAACACCGGATTCCATGCATTTGGTGATAACCGCTTTTAACCATTTGCCATACGAGGCTGATGTGGCCATTATCCCCAACAACGGACCTTACCTTATTTACAATGCAAATACTATCAGCGACGTTAACTCAAACAACAATGGATTGGCCGATTATGGCGAAACCGTGTTCCTGGAACTTGCACTTGCCAATATTGGTGTTGTAAATGCCGAAAACGTTGCGGTAAGCATAACTACTACGGATTCATTTGTAATGCTGCTCGATTCGACAGATGTTTATACTTTGGTTCCTGCACAGGACACCGTGGCCATGACCAACAGTTTTAGTTTTGCTTTGGCAAACAACATTCCTGATTTGCATGTGATGGCTTTCCATTTCACAGCCGTCAGTGGCAGCGATACCTGGGCCGGGAACTTTACTGTTACTTCCCATGCCGGGATTTTGAAGTATTCCAATTTCACCATTGATGATTCACAATATGGGAATGGAAACGGGAAAGCCGACCCGGGCGAAACTTTTAATGTTTTGGTTTCGATTAAAAATATTGGTTCTGCTGCAATCGCGAATGCAAATGGTCAAATTTCGTTCAACGACCCTTATGTTACTTTAACTTCGTCGCCATCTCAATTTTATGGAAACCTGGCAGCAGGTGAGGAAGTATCACAGGTTTTTACCCTTCAAGCCGATGCCAGCACACCAAACGGACAGGTAATCCCGGTTGCTTTCCTAATGACTGCTGATTTGGGCTTACAGGTATTGGATTATTTCAACCTGGTTATAGGACAAATTCCTGTTGCGGTTATTGACCTCGATGGCAACCATAATTCAGGACCGGCTATTCAGGATGCTTTGATTGCCAATAGTGTGTATGCCGAATATAAAACTTCTATGCCCGGTGATATAAGCAATTATTCTTCATTGTTTGTTTGCCTGGGAGTTAGCACCAAAAAACACGTGCTTACCACAGCAGAAGGCCAGAAACTTTCCAATTTTGTTGATGGCGGTGGTCGATTGTATATGGAAGGTGGCGACACCTGGTATTACGACCCAAAAACCGCCGTCCACCCCAAGTTTAAAACCAATGGTGTAATGGATGGCAACAGCGACTTGAGCACCGAAACCGGTCAGCCTGGCCAATTTGCCGAAGGTCTTAGCTTTGCCTACACTGGCGACAAGGAATTTATTGATCATGTTTCGCCACTTTCGCCCGCTTTCTCGTTGTTTAAAAACAGTACGCCGCTGTATATTTCGGCAGTTGCCCATGATGCAGGAACATACCGCACCGTAGCCTCGGCTTTTGAGTTTGGTGGTCTGCAAGATGGTTCGGCTCCTTCGACCCGCAACGAATATATGCACCGCATTATTGAATTTTTCGGCATTTTAGCTTCGCCTTACACTGCCAATTTTATGGGCAGCCCGGTAAATATTTGCGAAAATATGTCGGTAACATTTAACGATTATTCCACTGCCGGAACCACTTCCTGGAACTGGGCTTTCCCGGGAGGCAATCCTGCAAGCAGCACCGAACCACAACCTGTTGTTACATACAACACACCAGGCTTGTACGATGTAACACTTATTGTTTCCAACGGGACCTTCAGCGACACGCTTGTAAAAAACAGCTATGTGTGGGTTGAATATTGCACAGGGCTTACCGAAAAACCAGAAACAGGCATCACGGTTTATCCAAATCCAGCGACAAACTATGCTTCGGTTACTTTTGGCGGTCTTACCGGATTTGCGACTTTGAACTTCAGCGATGCCATGGGTAAAACAGTTTTTACATCCAACCAAATTGAAACTTCCAAAGCCTATACACTTTCGTTGATTGGTTTGCCCGAAGGGATTTACTTCGCCAACTTTACTGCCGATGGAAAACAGTTTGTTAAAAAGATTGTAGTAAGGAAATAAACTTTTGAATCTCAGATAATAAAAAAGCCAGCAGGGAAACTGTTGGCTTTTTTTATTATGATTGAACAAGAGCGTTAAAAATCATGTTTTGCTTTCAGAAGTTTTATAATTCAAGGATTAACATATAATCGTTTAAAGGTTTACTTTTGCCATTCGAAATTTGAATAGAAAATATAATTATCTAATTGGTTTATTGATCTATTAAATACGTTTAGCAGTATGGAATTTAAACGCTTCATTACCCCCCCCCATTTAGCAATACGCTTTATATCAGGTAATTACACATTTGTTTTATTCTCCTTTTTAACTATCGTATTTCTTTTTATCCGAGCCGTTGCAGTGCCCATGACGAACGATGAAATGGCCACATTTTATCATTTTGTCCAGACCGGGAAATTTTGGCCTTTTATTGACATTACAGATGGCAATAACCATTTGCTGAATACATTACTCACATACCTGTTTTACAATGCATTTGGCACATCGCCGCTGG
>CAIRHD010000344.1 GCA_903878265.1 uncultured Bacteroidales bacterium
AAAGATGATGAGGATTATCAAAGTGGGTTGTTGTACGGAGTAGATAACAATCAATAAAATTAATTGGTAAAAGATTTGGATAAGTGAAAACTTATCCTTATCTTTGCTCTAACCATAAAAGTATAGACATGACACCAAGAAAAAAAGAAGCGGTAAAGTTTTTAGAATCACTAGTTGGTCAACGGTTCAACACGGCTACACTAGAATCAAAGTTGACAGAACACTTCAATGAAAAGATTGAAGTATACAATGCTTCACAGGGAAGAATCGACAGCGGAGAAGACGATGATGAATTGTCAGATTGGAACCTAATGTTTGACAGCAAGAACCAAGAAACATACGGCTACTTTGACATCTATATGTTGCCGATGCGTAGAGAGGGTTTTGACGGTGCCAATTTTTATGTAACAGAAGTGGGCTTCGAGTTTGACGGAGGGGACGACATCTAATGGCTAAATCATGTGAAGAAATTTATGTTGCTAAGGTTGAATCGGGAATTCGGGCGATTAGGATGGGAGCTAAGAATCCGAACCAGGCACAGGTAGGCTTGTGGTTAAATAAGCTCAAGACGGTAAACGATGGATTATATGATGACCTGTTTCAGAAATATAAGAACGTTTTAAAAGATTACGAAAAAAGAAAGAATATTATTTGGTAGTGTCAGAATTAATCCTTATATTTGTACTGTAATTAAAAACAAAGAAATTATGTATTACCAATTAACAGATAGCGATACAGGAGAAGACCTAGGAATCGTAAGAGTAAGTAACCATGTGGACGGTGTGACTAACATGGACGATGAAATTAATATCATTGACCCCGACCAAGAAGTAAGAGATAGTTGGGAAGAGTTCCACATCTTACAGGAACATGAATTGGACAACTGCGATGTTGAAGAATTTGTGGACTGGCACAATGAAAACCGTGTTACTCAAATTGAAAGGATTTATTTAGAAACACTTTAAACCAAAAGCCATGAAGTATAAAGTAAAATTATTAGAGGGTCACAATGCTAGACCCGACCAGGTGTCCAACACAGGATACCTAGGAAACGAAGAAAGTGAATGTATCTATACAAGAGGCGAGGCAATCAAAAAAGCCCGTGTCTTTGGTGGAAAGATTGAGGCTGTGTCGTTATCACAGGCGTTAACCACAGTATCAATGACACAAATCCCACAGGGTGTTTTGCTAGACGGTGTTTTAGTACAACTACTAGGGCGTGAGATGTTCATGGATACAGATGTGGATTTGGATGAAAAGATTTATAGTGGCGATGTGTTTGAGGCTATCCTGTGTGAATTTGCTGAAATGGAAGATACGCCAATGTATCCAAAGGAAGAAGTAATGAAGCAATTGGACGAGCTGTCACAAATGATTGACACGCAATACGTACAAATAATTTGTGGATAATAGTGTTTAATTGGTAGCCTAGGAGTTGTGTCCGAAGCGGAAATGTGGGAAGCGAAAGTTTCCCATTTTTTTTTGTAAAAAAATTAGGATATATGGATTATTTGTTTTATCTTTGTTGAACATTAAAATTAAAAACTATGTTATTTATTTTTGACAAAAATCAATTGGTACATCGTAAGGTAACCAATAAAGCGATTTTACTAGCAATACTCGGAGTAGTAGTGTTTAGTTCCTTACTATCTATCTTTATGTCTACTACATTGTATAGGACAAAGATACTAACAGAAGAAGCGAGGCTTATTGTAATGCGAGAGGATAACGAATTTAGCAAGGACAAGCTGAAAGAGTACATCTTACAGTTGAACATTAAGTTCCCACAGATTGTGTTAGCCCAGGCAGAATTAGAGAGTGGACATTTTACTAGTCCTATCTTCAAAGAAAACCACAACTTTTTTGGAATGAAGTGTGCAAAGTTACGACCCACGACAAACAAGGGCGAAAACAAAGGACACGCTTATTTTGATACGTGGCGAGATTGTGTAGTTGATTATGCTTTTTATAGTGCGACCTATCTAAATGATATAAAGACAGAAGCAGAATACCTAGACTATCTACGACAGAATTATGCAGAAGACCCAACGTATGTTGATAAGCTGAAACAGATTATAGAAAAGAATAGAGAATAATTTAAAAATAATCCACATTATATTTGGTAGTGTGGATTTTTTATTCTATATTTGTACTCTAATTAAAACACAGCATTATGTCAAAACCAAAATTTTACCAAGCAGAAATTAAATTAGTCAAAGGGAATGTATTTGACCATGTTTACCCACATCTTAAAGGGGCTAACCAATTAACCATGACCGAAAGAATGGGTAGTGAACAAGCCGAGTGTGGCGAGTGTGGTGGGAATAGTTACATTATACTTGCACCAGAAAGTTGTGCTGTAAGAGAGGGTGGAAAACCTTACATCGAGTGTATGGATTGTGGAATGCCTTATCATTTATAATCATGGGAAACTTTAAACCACAGTTACTATATACTACCAATCGTTCGATTGATGACTATTATGCTCACAGGCGTAACAGTATGTATATCCGAGAAACCTATAAAACTTACAGGGAATTAAAGAAAGATTTACCTAGAGTTTTAGCTGAAACCAACGAGGCGTATATTAGCGTGTACCGTAGCAGACGAGGAGAATGGGGAGAATGGTTTGAGCATTGGGCTTTGATTAACGGTAAACCTAAAATCATTACTCAAGGTTGGCAGTAAAAAAATTTTAAAAATAATCCATATTATATTTGGTAGTATGGATTATTTGTTTTATATTTGTCCTAACTAATAAAAACAATATATTATGAAAGAGTTTGAAATTGTATCGGGAACAATTGTAGCGAGTGACCCTTGTTATAAAATCCCAACTTGGTGTCAAGGTATCATTGAGAATGTTCGTAAAGGAACTTGGTTAGCAAAAGTCGATGTGTCCGATGAGGGTGCGTGGGGAATGCGTATCGCTTCTTTGACTATTGTAAACAAAGATGCCCTTAACCCACAATTGGAAAGCAAAATTGTGGATATGTACGCTACCGAGCCATTGAATTTTGACGGTGGAGTTGACAGCGGACAATTTGGTTTCTTTGATAAAGATTTTTATCAAAATGATGATGTAGCCAAAGGACTTGACAAAGCAGATTTTGGCGATGATTACGACACACAAGACGGTGACAAGTGGTATCGTGCTTGTGCGAAGTTAACACTTGCTGACGAGAGTTGGGGTGTTTTACCTAACGGTGTTGTATCGTCAAGTGGTTACGGTGACGGCTCGTATGATGTCTTTGGTATCAAAGATGAGAATGGAGAGTATGTTGCTTTGAGTGTTTTGTATCTTGTGGAAGATGAGGAAGAAGTGGATGAGTGGGACGAGGAAGACGAAAATTAATTAAAAAAAGTGGGGCTATTATTTGGTAGTCCCATTTTTTATTCTTATATTTGTATTCTAATTAAAACACACTATATTATGAAACTAGAATTAAAGAATGTAAAAATCAATGAAACGTTTAGTGAAGAAACATTGATGTTCATGGCTGACCTAGTTGTGAATGGCAAAAAAGTTGGTTACGCAAACAATGATGGTCGTGGTGGCTGTACCTTTTACAATGCCTACGAGGGACAGCGTGAAGTATTGAAACAAGCAGAAGCCTTTGCTCTTACACTACCTAGTGTTATTACCGAGTTTGGTGGGAAAGATTACGAGTTCAAGTCTAGCCTAGAAAGTTGGATTGACGATGCCGTTCACAAAATCCACAATGCCAAAGCACAAGCCAAAGCAGATAAAAAGATGCAGAAGCTTATGGAAACACAAGTTGTTTGGGGTGTACCTAACGGAAACACTTATAAACACATGGGCTTCAAGTACAGTATCAAGTTAGATGTGTTAAGCCCACAAAGTATCAAAAGCCTAGTGGATGCTGTGAAAAGCAGAATGTTACCTAACGAAGAAATTTTTAATAAGAATATACCAATTTAATTTGGTATATTCATTTCTTTTTACTATCTTTGTTTCAACCAATAAGAAAAAACATGAAAACACTTACAGTATCTATTGAAACATTTAACGAAATGTTGTTAGGGCTTATTAAGTCGGGAGTGACTTTTGAAGCAGAAGAAAGAGAAGGAAAAATAATTATAGACTTCACAGGTGGCTATTAAAAAAAGTTGCAAAAGATTTGGATAAGTGAAAACTTATCCTTATCTTTGCTTAACCAATAAAACAAAAAGATATGGAACTTATTTTAACTGACATTGAATTACACGAAAACAAAACAAACGACAAAACGTTTGATGTATGGTACAGCGACCTAACAGGTACATTTGTTGCCTACGAAAACAATGGTAATAGAAAGTTCAGATACAAACTGGATATGGACTTTGATATTATCGCTAAACAGTATAGACAGGAAATCCTTGAATACCGTTTGGGTAACGTAACAGCAGATGATGAGGTTACCATTGGAGATGTATTTATGCACGGAAAATTTATTGAAATTATTTTGTAAAAGATTTGGATAAGTGAAAACTTATCCTTATCTTTGTTTCAACATTAAAACCAAACAACATGAACAAAGACATCAACTTCCCAGTAGGGCTAACAGTTTACAAAGGCGACTGGGATGGTTCCCAGTGGACTATTACTGGTAACCCTAAAACCAGTATGACGGTAAAAGAATTTGAATCGGCTTACGACTTTGAAGAGTTTATCAAAGAAAAGATTGCCTGTAAAGGAATTGAGTTTGACAGTGAGTATTGCCAGTTTTTTGCATACGCAAAATCAAAAGCCACAGCCCTAGCGTTTGCTACTAGAATTGAGAAATATTTTGAGAAAGTTAGAAAAATGTTGTAAAAAATTTGGTAGAATGAAATATTATCCTTATCTTTGTTTCAACCAATAAAACAAAAACAAATGGCAAGTAAAACATTTAAAATCGGAGAGTATTGCAAAGGTGGAGTTATCACAGTAGAAGCCACAGCAAAGAAAGTAACTAACATTGCTAAAGAGTGTGATTTCTCACAGGGTAGTAGTAAAGGTAGCAACCAGTCAAAAGCCAAAGAGTGGAACAGGTTAGAAGTACCAACGACCAGTAGCGATGCTGAAAGACAACTGGACTGGTTCCTATTTGACTTG
>CAIRHD010000345.1 GCA_903878265.1 uncultured Bacteroidales bacterium
ATCCCTTTTTGCCGTATTCTTTGGCATCTTCGAAAATATAATCGTTACGGTTGCAGTGGGTTGGGATAAACTGTTTGTAGCCCATTTCGGAGTTTGCAACAATATCGTGCAACGGCCTGAATGGGTCTTTTGCATCGCCCATGTGCATGTTTATTATTCCTGCTTTACCGCCTATCATTCCTGCAACCCTGGCATGGCCGGTCAATTTAGATAATTCAGCAATAGTTGGAACCGACGAACGGTGGTCGGAAATGGCAATTTCGCCGACGCCTATCACTTCTTCTATCAGGGTTATGTCGCGCATAATATCGCCGGTAATTGTTGGTGGCGGCACCTGGTAAGCACCTGTGTACATCCATGCCGACATACCATTTGCCCGAATTGATTTCACTTTCATCAGCACGCTTTCCACGCTGCGGGTAATGCCATCGGTACCCAAACAACCAACCACGGTTGTAACACCGGCATCGGTCATCATGCTGATTTGCAGTTCGGGCATACGGCTTGCGGGGCCACCTTCGCCACCTCCGCCGGTAATATGAACATGCGAATCGATAAGTCCTGGCACAAGCCAAAGTTCGGAGCAATCAACAATTTCTACTTCAACGCCTTGTGGAGGCTCGATATGTTCGGCAATGGCTAAAATGGTTTTTCCCCCAACCAGGATGTCTTTATTTCCAATGAGATGAGGCGAATATGTGGTTGCATTTTTGAAAAGGGTTAGCATGGGGTTTTGGGGTTTAGTTGTTGAGCTGTTTAGGCGTTTAGTTGTTTTTGGGGATTAGGTGTAGATTTATTTCTGTGTTGATTTGTTTTATAATTTCATAGGAACTTTTCATTCAATTTCTTTCGTTTGTCTCCCCTCTCCATGTCTTTACTCATCTATTCTTGCTTCGCGCAGTCTTCCTTCTCCATTTCACCTTTCTCGCAGTCTCCCTTCTCCATGTCTCTCCTCATCCAATCTTGTTTCTCGCAGTCTCCCTTCTGCATGTCGCTTTTCTCCCTTCTCCCCTCACCCTGTCTCCCTTCGTCAAACGGAAAAATAGCTGCAATATGAAAAATCTCCTCCCAGGAACCTACTTTACATCCCAGGTTTCGCCGGGAAGCAATACATCAAGTTGTAATCCTTTCCCACCTAATAGGTTCCGCTCTATGTTTTTACTTTTGGTAGGATTGCGTAAAACTATCACCTGGTTTTCGCCGGCAACGGTAAAACTGTTTCCCGTAACAATTAAGGCTGTTGATTCGTCAATACCAACGCAAGTTTCGTCAGGGTTTTCGAGCAGTACCGAAATAAGCCTATTCAATCGTTGGCGCTTGATAAAATGCTGGTCAATAATAAGTTTATCAAGCATTCCCAGTCCTTCGATTACTTCGATATTTCCAGGTTCAATTGTTGGATATCGGCCCGAATTTTCAGGATGCTTTAACGTATTTCCGGTAATCATTTTTTTGCTCATAACAGCAGCGCCAGCACTGGTTCCGGCAATGGTTGATCCTTTTTTATACGCCTCGTGAATAGCTTTATAAATTGGCCCTTTCCCCACAATTTTCATAAATCTCGACTGGTCGCCACCGGTAATAAAAATAAGTTTTGCATTTACCATCGAATCTAAACGGGATTGGGGAACAGGCCCGTTTTCGGTAAAGTTAAAACCAACTACTTTTTTAATACCAACCGATGCAAAATCCTCTTGAGCAAAAATCACCGAACTGTCAGGATCTTCACTCGACATGGGAAGTATAATCACATAATCGTCAGTGCCAACTGCAGATACCTTTAAAAGTTCCTTCATAAGGCCTTCAGTTTTTTCGCCGCCTCCAATGATAAAAAGGTGTCCCATAGATGGTTTTGAAGGTTTGGGAAAGTTTTTTTGTGCCAGTCCAAACAGTGGGAAAATCAGAATGGCAACGAAAATAGAGAAAGCTGTTACAAGTTTATATTTCATATTTTAGGAAAATTCAAGGGGTTAGGGGTTGGGATTTAGGGTTTGGGGTAAACGATTTCAGGTTATTTTTACTTTAAAACAATTATTATCAGGTTTCACTAACAACCTAACGGTCTAACAGCCTAAAGCCTATATGCCTAAAACCCATTCAATTTCATCGTTACCGTAGGAATAAGCAACAGCCAGGCTATAAAGGCCAACAAAAGCATGAATGGGATTACAAACTTCACCCATTTGCCATAAGGCACTTTTGCAATGCCCAAAACACCAATTAAAACGCCGGAAGTTGGGGCAATCATATCTGTTATTCCCGAACCAAATTGAAAAGCCATAATGGTAGCCTGACGCGAAAGGCCAATAATATCAGAGAATTGGGCCATAATAGGAATGGTCAATGCCGCTTTGGCGGAACCTGAAGTTATAATTAGGTTAAGCAGCGACTGGAACCCATACATAATGGTAATAGCCGTAATCTGCCCTGTACCTTTAAGCGAATTGGAAAGCGAAAAAAGTACGGTATCAATAATTTGCCCATCGTTTAAAATGGCAATTATGCCTCCTGCAAACCCAACCACAAGTGCAGCCGAAACAATATCTTTTACCCCTTCCTGGAACAGTTTGGTGATTTCCGAATTCTTTTTGCCGGCAGCAAACCCAGTGAACACACCCATTGCAAGGAACAAAGCTGCAATTTCCATAATATACCAGTCGTAGCCCAAAACTCCAAGAATTAGGTAGAAAATGGTAAACCCAAGAATATTCAAAACAAAGAAATGCAAGGATTTGCGAAGAGCGAAATAACTAATTACGGCAAAAAGACCTGTTAAAATAGGCATGAATGGACCTTTAACAATATTCAGCCCAACCTTTAAATCAGTGGATGGAAAGTAGAACGAATAAATTACCATGATGAGAGTAAGAACGACACCGACAATCCATGCCGATTTTGGCGTATAAAACTCAATTTTTTCAATATCCGATTCGCTCCGTTTACGCCAGAAATCATCTTCTTTGAACATGATGGATTTAGAAGGGTTCTTTTTCACCCTTTTGGCATACCATAGCACAAAAACGATAGACACAAATGTGAAAATTATCCAGCAGATTACCCTGTATTCAATACCCGTAAAAAGCGGAACACTCGATAAACCCTGAGCTATCCCAATAGTAAACGGGTTGAGTATGGCACCTGCAAAGCCGACATGGGCCGCAAAATAACATAAGCCAATACCAACCAGCGAATCGTAACCCATACGGATCGAAAGCTGTACAAATATCAGTGTGAAAGCCAAGGTTTCTTCGGCCATGCCAAAAATTGCCCCGAATGCACTGAAAATTACCATAATAAAGGTCATAATGATATTATCAACACCTAAAAACCGGATAAATTTCCATTTCTCAAAGCGCTTGGTTAAAGTAAGGAAAGAGAGTATTCCAATATCGATAGAACGGGTTTCG
>CAIRHD010000346.1 GCA_903878265.1 uncultured Bacteroidales bacterium
CCTGAAAACGACTGCGGAATACGATTTGAATGGGCTTTGCTTTTTTTTCGTACTTAACATCAACATAAACCCTATGCTTTAAAGAATAGCTGTCGTCAGTCCTATGTTTTTGCGTAAACCTGTAATTGGCAGCAACTTGAATTTGTTTGTTCAACTTAAACGATAATCCAACATCGGTAAAAGCCGTTCCAAGCTCCGATATATTTTCGTTGAAACGGAACTCCTGTGTGATGTTGGCCGAGACTTTTTTTGCCAATTTTGCTTCCAAGCTGAGAGAAGCCCAAAGTCCAGCATCGTCATACTGAGCTTTTGCAGCTATACAAAGCATCAGCCCGAAAAAGAAAGCCAAGAAAATTCGAATTGGAACAACCCGTGAACCCATTTTATACCAATTATTTCTTGTAATAGTAAATAGTAATGGAGGTAGAATCCTTTAAAAAATCGAACGAGGAAATGCTGAAGCGGTGAATATCGAAACCTGTACGTTTTCTTAGATCGGCCATCAACAATTGATGGTTTTCGGGGCGGATATTTTCGATATTTTCGTAAATCACAGTTTTGGAAACCTCCTGCTTGAAGACTATTGGATGGTCGAGTATGAATATAAAGGTAACGAAAATCAGGTTGAAAACCAAAATCGGCAGCAGGTTGAGGCCTATTGCATTTATCAGCCCCAGAGCAATTGCAATCAGCAAATAGGTCATTTCTTTCATCGAGATACCTTCTGTGCGATAACGCAACATCGAAAACACCGCAAACAAACCAAAGGCTGCTCCCATGGAAATATTGGTCTTGTTCAACACAAACGTGATGATGAAAATAATGATGTTGAAAAGGAAAAATGTGAACATAAATTCCTTGTTCCTATAATTTGGGAAATAAATCAGCCCAAAAATCAACAGCATGGTCGCAATATCAATCCCAATCCCAAAAGCGAATTTTTTGTTTATGACAACAACTTCTTTTTCGTTTTCAACTTTAACAGCCGAAACATGCACAGGATTTGGAACAGTAATCGAATCATTTACAACTGTTTGGCTAACTTGCGAATACACTGGACCAATTCCCAGTACAGCGCCAAAAAACAAAACAGCAATCAGTAGGCTTTTAATATAGGTCATATCCAAGTTTGGTTAATTCATTTATTTTTTGTTGAAAGCGGTTCATTTTTATGCCTTTAATCAAGCATATCAAGCCCAAGCAATATTTGCTCAGGTAATTGTTCTGCTGCCGCTGTTTTTTCATCAGTTGCCTGAATGGGGAAATGGAATGTTTTTCCTGCTTCACTTCCACAATGGCAATTCTTTCGATTTTTTTCTCAATTCCATCGTGCTGATACCTAAGATTCAGATCGATGGTCAGCCGTTCGTTGGCTTGCTTGTTTACAAGAGTAAGCCTATCGAAAAAAACGCTCAAAACAGGGACAAAGTTGCTGTAATTTCCGGGAGTATGTAAACTGATGTATTGGTTCAACTGTTCGCTTAGGGTTTCTGGAATATTATCTATCCGTATCCGTTTTTTAATGGTACGGCGTGTATTGGTTTTCGATTTGATCTCGAAGTAAGCGATTCCGGAGTTTACATATTTACGGCAGCGCAGCTTAAAACGGTTGCGCCGGCCATTGTGGTGCATACGGTAAAGGTTGTAATCGGGAGTATCGAAATAGAGCGTTTCGTAAGGATGGACCGATTCGCCGGCTATCCTGAGCAGACTATATTCACCATTCACAGCAGCAAGGTATTTGGGCAGTTGGTCTTCGTTGACCATAAATTTTGTGTCGATCCTGTCGAGCAATTTTACATGATCCATCTCTTCCAGACTAATCGGGCTAAAACTCGAAAGAATTGAAGAGAGGTCTTGCATATTGCTGCTTTATCGGATATTAGAGTATTGATTTTGAATTATCGAACGATTTTTAACGGAATATTTTCATGTCTGGAACTTCAACATCTTCCTTTTTATTCTCAATCTTCACATTCCTTACCACTGCATAGTTGCCAGAGGGCAGAGTTAGTGTTGAATCTTTCGAATACACATAAACTGTGTAATTGCCGGGCCTAAGGTATTTGAATTCGTAAATGCCCTCGTAATTGGTTCTTATCCGCTCGCTAAAACTGCGATCGTTACCATAGATTATAAAAACATCTTCGTCGGCAGCAGGATATATGCCTTTCAAGTCAGTAAATTCAGCGTTATAGTCGTAGGTTGTAATTTTTCCGTAAATGCTTGAGTTCCCGCCACTGCCTTCTTCCTTAGTGCAGGAAAACAAAACAGTGCTTAGAAGGAGTAAAAGGAATGCTACAAAAGTCTTTGTCATTTAACATTCAATTAATGATTGGTTCATAAATCATTTTTGCGCAAAAGTATTAAAAATTCGTTTGGATACGAGTTAATCGTACCAACCAATTAGCATGAAGAAATTTTGAATTTGCTGCATTTGAAAAAATGGGATGCACTAATGCTGTTTACGTTTCATTAAGATCCATGGTGCAAAGAACAAGCGAACAATCGGCAAGCTTTTGTGTTCTTCTATATAAAGAAATAGTTGTTCTACTTATACTATTCCGCAAAATATTAAATGTCAATGAGATACCAACTTTCATAAAGTTACTCGTTTTCGTTTATTACGGTAACTTAATTCAATCACGATTAATTTTTCAAATTTCATGGTGTCTTCCAACCAAACTGCAGGTTCAGAAATGCTTCTGCCCTGTGAGCAACTGTCTTTTACTGCTTACATCCAAAATTTTTCCGAAAAATTAGAAAATGTGTTCCATCACAGGGCAGATATCAATCAGCTTGAAACACAGCGTGGTTTACCACCTTTTGTAATGCGCGAGATATTAGATGCCAATCCTTTAAAAGCCTTTATTCCGGTAAAGTATGGTGGCAGGGGCGCTTTACTTCATGAAGGACTGGAAGTTGTTTCCACAGCGGCGTACCATTCGCTCGCACTTGGACTTACCTTGGGAATAAATTGGGCACTTTTTCTTCAGCCGGTCAATAAGTATGCCGATGATAGCGTAAAACAATCCATTTTCAACGATTTTATCGCCAACAAAAAGATGGGCGGATTGATGATTACCGAACCCAATCATGGAAGCGATGCGTTGAACATGCAAACTTCGTACACTGACGAAGGTGAATATTATCACTTAAAAGGAGTGAAACATTGGGCAGGGCTTACCGGTTGGGCCGATTATTGGTTGCTCACGGCACGAAGAAAAACCACAAATGACGACTTGATGCGCGATATTGATTTTTTTATTTGCGATAACAACAAATCCGGCCAAAGGATTAAGGTTGAGGAGTATTTTGAAAATCTGGGCTTATATATGATACCTTATGGCCGCAATAAAATAAATGTCAAAATACCGAGGCTGTATCGCTTGCAACCAGAAACTACTGGCATTTCGATGATGTTGGACACTTTGCACCGCAGCAGACTGGAGATTCCGGCCATGGCAATGGGCTTTATAAAGCGAATGCTCGACGAGGCGATTTTGCATTGCGAAACAAGGTTTGTAGGAGGGAAAAGCCTTTTTGGATACGATCAGGTTCAACAACGCCTTGCTAGCATACAAATGGCCTACACGGCTACATCGGCCATGAGTACCCATAGCAGTGAAAATGCCGGTGTAGAAACTGACCTTGCAGCCCATGGCCTAAAAGCCAACTCGGTTAAAACGTTTGCTACCGATTTGATGCAGGATGCGGCGCAGCAACTCTTCCAATTGGTTGGGGCCAAAGCTTACAAGCGCAACCACATTGCAGGCAGGGCAATAATAGACAGCCGCCCATTCCAGATTTTTGAAGGATCGAACGATATCCTTTATGCACAGATTTCGGAAGCCGTTGTAAAATTGATGAAACAAGCTAAGGAAAACAATCTTTTCCAATTCCTGAAGAACTTTTCGCTTACCGAAAAATCAGCGGCATTTAGTAAAGACCTACTTAATTTCAACCTTGATGTACAATTGCCGCAGCGCAAACTTGTGGAGCTTGGCAGAGTGCTGAGCCGAGTTGTATCCATGGAAATGGTAATCGAACTTGGGATAAAAGGTTATAATCCAGAGCTTATCACCAACTGCATAACCATGATGAAACAGGAACTGAACAACCTACTTTCGTCCTATTCGTTTTCAAATGCAAGTTTAGTTTTAGCTGATTATAAAGACGGCAGTCATTGGCGGAATTTTGTCAACAAATAGAAAATTTGGGGCTAGTGCAGCTAAATCTAAATATTCAGAAATAATTTACTGTTCATAATAGACCGCTTCGAGGGTTGATAAAAACCGATCGAAAGGTCAATAAACCACTATTCGACTGCACTCAGTGGCCGACAATCAACCATTAAACTTATTCGCGGCAGCAGCAGCAAGTTCTTCGTTGCGGCTTTTGAGCCTGTAACTTATCAACATAACAACCAATGCGATAAGTGCGATAATCAGGAAACTTCTAGAATACCCAACCAGTTTTGTTGACATGGAAGCTACAATAATGCCAATCAGGGTTGCGCCTGTCATTTGGCCTGTGCTGGTAAACAACGTAATTATGCCTTGCCCAAGCGCACGTTCCGAAGACTGTACTTCGTTGAGCATGATATAACGCAAAGCCGAACCTTGCAACATGGCCGACCCCAAACCCATAAATATGCCGGCTGTATAAAAGTTGAAACGTGATACCGAGTTAAAATAAAAGAACAACAAACCTGTTGCGGCAAGCGTCAAACCTGCCATCACTATTGCCCTGGAGCCAATTTTGTCGATCATCCTGCCTGCCACCGGCGAACCAACGGCTATTGCCAACACAAAGGGTATGAGCATGAAACTGGCTTGCGAAGTGGAAACGCCAAAAACATTCACTGCCATTTCGGGCACAAAAATGGTTACCGCTTGTATTATTCCTGTCCCAAAAGCCACTAAACCGACAATGCGGATTTGTTTCACATCAAAAAGCTCAATTTTAACTACCGGCGAAGGGGAGCGTTTTTCGAGATAAACAAAAATTGGAAGCGTAATAAATGTTATCAATAAAAAAGGCAAAACATGAATGGAAACAAGACCTTTAATCCCTTCGGAAGCTTCGATGTTGTTGATGCCATAAGCAAACGATGAAAGCAGCACCGCGATAAGCACCATGCCTTTCCAGTCGAAATGGGGAACAACACTGCTCTTTTTGGAAGGCAGCAACCGCCAGGCATAAAAAATAACTACGGCTGCAATCGGGATATTGATCAGGAACAAAGCGTTCCATTTGAACCAGAGCATCAAAACCCCAGCAATTACCGGTCCTACAATAAACGCAATGCCGAAAACGGCACCAATCATGCCCAAGGTACGCCCACGTTTTTCGGGAGGGAATATATCGCCGATAACGGCCGATGCAACTGGGAAAATGCCACTTGCGCCAAAACCTTGCACCGCGCGGCCAATAAGCAGGAATGTAATATTGTCGGACATAGCGACAATAGTTGACCCCAAAGCAAATACCGCCACAGAGAAAACATAAATATTCCGCCTGCCATAAAGATCGGAAAGCTTGGCAAGTAACGAAACGCCAACCAGATTGAACAGTACATAAATACTAAATATCCAGCTCAGGGAGCGGTGGTCAACTTTAATGGTTTGTTCAATGGCTGGGATGGCCGGGCCTACTATCGAAATATCGAGCGCACCCATAAGCACACCCGTGAAAAGCAATGCCAGGATTTTGCCGTTGCGATGTTGTTCCATAAATAAAATACTGTTTTCTGAAAATTCAAAGTTTAAATTGCTGCGCCAGTCAAATTTCGACCGACATAGTTTATTTTTCCATTCTTATACCTTAACACTCTAAATCAATTTTGAGGTTGCTAAGACTGTAAAAAGCATGCAAAGGTATCATTATCTATGGGTTCGAGCATATTGCAATTTTCAGTTCCCAATAATCGAAACAGGATTTAGGCCCAAATCGGTATTTTGTAAAAGTGCAACAGAAAACCCAAAACCGTAACAACAGACTTCAAACAACTATATCAAGCACAAAGCAACAAGAGAATTAAAGTATTGTACTTATTATGAACAACCACTTGGCATCTTCACTTCGCTCAGTAGACGGGTTATTGAACCTTTGAACGCGAAACAATTGAACCTTGATCCAATAACTTGCTACCTCAATGGCACTTTTCTTCTTTCATAAAAGCATACTTATAATCCGTTGGCGGGATAAGCGTTTCCTTAATGGTACGTGGGCTAATCCAACGCAATAAGTTGAGGTGGCTTCCAGCTTTATCATTTGTGCCGCTCTGACGCGAGCCTCCAAAAGGCTGCTGCCCAACAACTGCACCGGTTGGCTTATCGTTGAAATAGAAATTCCCGGCAGCATATTTTAGTTCATCGGCAACTTTAACCAACACGCCACGATCCTGTGCAAAAATGCAACCTGTTAAACCATAAGGCGAAGTTTCATCAACAAGGCGCACAGTTTGGTCAAAATCTTTGTCCTTATACACATGAACCGTTAAAACCGGGCCAAAAATTTCTTCGGTCATAGTAACAAAATGAGGGTCGTGGGCTTGTATGATAGTAGGTTGAATGAAATAGCCTTTTGTTTTGTCGCCGGTTCCACCAAAAACAATTTCGGCATCGCTTGTATTTTTGGCTTTGCTGATGTAATTGTTGATATTGTCGAAAGATTTTTCGTCGATGACAGCGTTCATAAAATTGCTGAAATCTCGCACATCGCCAACCTTTATTTCTGCAAGCATCTCCCCTACCCTATTTTTAACAGCCGGCCACAAACTTTCGGGCAAATAAGCACGCGAGGCCGCCGAACATTTTTGGCCCTGATACTCGAAAGCACCTCGAACCAAGGCTGTTGAAACTTCATCGACACCAGCGCTTGGATGCACCAACACAAAGTCCTTGCCACCGGTTTCGCCAACAATGCGAGGATACGAACGGTAATTAGCCAAGTTGGCAGATGCACTTTGCCAGAGTTTATTGAATGTCCCATTGCTTCCTGTAAAGTGCAGACCTGCGAAATATTTATCGGCAATTACCTGGCTTCCAACTGCAGAGCCTTGTCCTGGAATAAAATTTATCACTCCATCGGGAAGACCAGCTTCTTTAAAAACCTGCATCAAAATATAATTGGAAAGGATGGATGTGGTTGCAGGTTTCCATACGGTTGTGTTGCCCATGAGCACAGGTGCCATGTTGAGGTTGGAAGCTATTGCCGTAAAATTGAAAGGCGTAACGGCAAATACAAAACCTTCCAATGGCCTATATTCGAGGCGGTTGATAATACCAGGATCGCTGTGCGGCTGCTCGTTGTAAATGTCGGAGATATAATGTGCATTGAATCGCAGGAAATCGATTGTTTCGCAAGCAGCATCAATTTCGGCTTGATATGCGCTTTTCCCCTGCCCTAACATGGTGGCAGCATTGAGCAACATGCGGTATTTTTTCGATAGCAGTTCGGCCACTTTCAGCGTTACCGATGCACGCTCGAACCACGAAAAAGATTCCCATTCGCGGTGGGATTTCAATGCTGCATCAATGGCCATTTTAACTTCTTTTTCTCCAGCCTTGTGGTAGCGCGCAAGCACATGACCATGATCGTGGGGCATGGTAATGGTATCGGTATTATTGGTAAAAACTTCTTTGCCGCCGATTATAAGTGGGATTTCCATCTCCGTGGAACTCAGCCTGTCGAGTTCTGATTGTAAATCTTTGCGGTCGCGGGAACCAGGTGCATAAGTACGCACCTGTTCGTTGGTAGGGTAATCGAAAATAAAAACTGCGTTATTCATCGAGGGGTTGGGATTTTGGATTGGGGTTTTGGAATCTCGTTTCTCTACAAAAACAAGTTGTAAAAAAACATTACAATGTTGGGATTGTTCAGTTTCCAATTATTGGACACTACCATTTCTGAGGAAATTAAAGAGATACAATTAAAATATCTAGAGACGAAAAAATATTAAAGTACTAATAAACATATACTTGTTACGATCAAAGCAGTATAATTTGCACCTATATGATAAATCATTAAGTGGGAAAGCTAATTTTTTTGTTGTCTTGAAATACAAAACCTCACTTGCACACATTAATTGTTACTGGCTCTTGAATTTACGATCTTGATACCCGATTTTTTTTCTGACCGAGCAAATTAGACAATGTTGTGGATATTTCGTACTTCATAAACAGACTTAAATTTAGTCTATTTTGAATGTTTAACTAATTTTTTCGATGTGCATTTCCGTTACCATGGAATAAAATTTCACTCAGCAACAAATTTGTAACTTTGCGCCCCAACAGTTCCCAAAACAATTCGTCTAACGCCTTATTTCCGTTAATTCCATGAAAATCAAATTACCGATTATTTCAATCCTCACTTTTCTGATAGCCGGGTTTTCCTTTGCTCAAAACCATAAGGAAACATCCAACATCCAAAAGGAAATATATTTTTCGTTCCTTATTAATTCGAAATCTGAAATACACACCATAACCAAACTTATTTCGATAGATAATGTGAAGGGCGACACAGTGTGGGCTTATGCCAATATGGATGAATTTATTAGGTTTTCCAAATTGGGCTACACCATTAATTTGCTTCCCAACCCAGGCAATGCGCCTGGAGTTATAATGGATAATCGAATTGCTGCCGGAACAAAAACCCCATTGAGTTCATATCCAACTTATACTGCTTATGAAAATTTGATGACCCAATACCAAACCTTGTATCCTTCTATTTGTCAGCTGCAAACTATTGCAACCCTTAGTAGTGGGCGGAAAATAATTGTTGCCAAAATTTCGGATAATGTTGCTACCGACGAAGCGGAGCCTGAGTTCCTTTATACTTCCTCCATTCATGGCGACGAAACCACTGGGTATATCCTCATGCTCGACTTAATGGACTACATCCTTACCAATTATGGCACCAACGCAGAGATTACGGATTTGGTGAATAATATGGAAATTTATATAAACCCATTGGCAAACCCAGATGGAACATATCGCGCAGGCAACACAACTGTAAATGGGGCATGGAGATACAATGCCAACGGAATTGATTTAAACCGCAATTATCCGGATCCATTGAAAGGCCAACATCCCGATGGATATGCCTGGCAGCCTGAGACTATGGCTTTTATGGATTTTGCAACTTCCCGGCATTTTGTTGCCTCAAGCAACTTCCATGGAGGTGAGGAAGTGGTAAATTATCCTTGGGACACACAAGCAGCTCTGGCAGCCGATGATGCCTGGTGGCAATACGTGAGCCACGAGTATGTGGACACAGCCCGTACCCATGGCAATGCATCGTATATGACAGGCCTTTATCCTTCAGGAATCACGAATGGATTTGTTTGGTACGAAGTTGGAGGTGGCCGTCAGGATTATATGAATTACTGGCACCACTGCCGCGAAGTCACCATCGAACTTTCGACAACCAAATTATTGCCCACAGGTTCATTGCTTACCTACTGGAATTACAATTACCGTTCGCTTATCCTTTACATGAAACAGGCCCGTTATGGGATTCATGGTATAATTACAGATTCCATTACCGCACAGCCACTTGCAGCAAAAATATTTGTTACCAACCACGATTTATTCAATTCCGAAACCTATTCTACTGCTAACCTGGGCGATTATTCGCGTTTGATAAAGACAGGAAATTACACCATACAGGTTTCGGCCCCTAATTATCAAACCAAAACCATAAGCAATGTGGTAGTTGCTGATAAGCAGACTGTAAATCTAAATATTCAGCTTGTCCCAAATTTGGTTATAACGTCGGCTGCTACCGCCATAACACAAAGCACGGCAACTTCGGGTGGCACAATTAATTTTGATAACAGTTTCAACATTACATCCCGTGGGGTTTGTTGGTCAACTTCAGCCAATCCAAGCCTATCTGGAAACCATACGGTGGATGGCTCAGTATCCGGCACTTTTAGCAGCACAATTTATGGTTTATCGTATGCTACGCTTTATCACATCAGGGCGTATGCAATTAGAAACAGCGTAACGTATTACGGTGATGATCTAACATTTACGACTTCTTGCGGTAGCATAAATACTTTTCCGTGGGCGGAAGGTTTCGAAAATGGAGGGTTTAGTCCCAGTTGTTGGAATGCGGAAAAGATAGGCACATCCACAATTGATTGGATTTATGTTCCTGGAAACGGCCTTTACAATCCTGCATCCTCGCATGGTGGGTTATTTAATGCCTGCCTCAAAGATGCCAACACCACCGAAACAAAAACAAAGTTGATCACACCTTCGCTGAACATCGCCATGCTGAACAATCCAGTGTTAAAATTCTGGCACACCCAACAAGTATATTCTACCCGACAGGATCAGTTGACCGTTTACTATAAAACATCCGTCAACGGAACTTGGACGGTTTTGGCTACCTACGCCACAAGCATCACATCCTGGACACAGAGAACCATCAGTTTGCCAAATGGAACGACAGACTATTATATCGCTTTCGAAGGAAACGCAAAATATGGATATGGAATATGTATAGATGATGTTTCAGTTACCGGGACAGCAAAAACATTGTCGGTATCGCCACTTAATCAGAATGTTACATCACAACCTGGAAATACTGCCTTTGATGTTACATCCAATAGCAATTGGACAGCAAGCAGCAGCCAAACCTGGTGTACGGTTACGGCAAGTGGTTCAGGAAATGCTGCCATAACTGCCAATTATGTGCAAAATTTATCCGATACACCGAGATTTGCCGAAATTACTGTAAATGTTGTTGGCCTCATTCCTGTTGTTGTAACCGTATCGCAGGAAGCAGCACCCGATAGAGTACTCAACCTCACACTTTTTCTGGAAAGCTTATTCAACGGAGTTACCATGAACAAAGCGAAAAATAGTTCTGGAGATCAGTTTGCAGGCCAAATTGCAGATCAAATCCAGGTAGAGCTTCATCAGGCGTTTTCGCCATATGCTCTGGCTACAGGCCCTTATACGGTAAGCCTTAACACCGATGGTTCTGCATTAATTAATATTCCCGCTTCATTTTCTGCCAGCTACTTTATTGTGCTAAAACACCGCAACAGCATCGAAACATGGAGTGCCAGTGCCGTATCGTTTGGTGGAACTACCCTAAGTTACAATTTCAGCAGTTCTGCATCTCAAGCTTATGGCAATAACCTCAAACTAATAGCAGGTAAATGCTTGTTGTTCGGAAGCGATGTAAACCAGGATGGAATTATAGATTCGGGCGATTTGATTGCCGTGGATAATGCCGCTTCTAACTTTGTTAGTGGTTACAATGCCAATGATGCAAATGGAGATGGAATAGTGAATGCTGACGATTTGCTGCTTGCGGTTTCAAACGCCAATATATTTGTTGCTAAAAAAACACCACAATAACAGGGATTTGAAATGCTGATTCTGATAGCGATTATGATATCTAACCGATTAAGGTTTAGTCAACTCCGAAGACTATAAAATGAAAAAATGCCACAAAGCGATTCGTTGAGAGTCTCTTTGTGGCAAAAAAAATTCTTTTCGCTGTAAGCCCAAACTTCAATAGGTGAATTTTACTCTGTTTGTTTTGAGACAAAAAAAAGGAATATTCGAAGTTATTGAACCTTGATCACAAGGGTTTATCCTTATGGGCCATTTTTTCAAAATATTCTGCCAAAGTTTCGAATAATAAGTTTTTGCGAAATGGTTTGGCCACTACGCCGGTGCAACCAGATGCATAACATTTTTCGATATCGTCGCGTACCACAAAAGCAGTTTGCGCAATAATAAACAGTTCCGGCCTGAGTTTCGAAATAACGCTGGATGCTTCGTACCCATTCATAACAGGCATGTGCATATCCATCAATATCAAATCGATAGATGGGTTTGTTTTCACAAAATCAACGGCCTCCAAGCCATTTTTCGCCCAAAGGATTTTCGCCCCGGTTTTGTTAAGTATTGCCTCAAGATATTGAAAGCTAAAATCTAAATCTTCGGCTATTAATATGGTGTGTTCTTTAAAATCAAAAATTTCTGAATCAAGGCCAAGGTTTGGATTTGTTTCCATAATAGGGTAAGCAAGGTTAGTTTTAACAGTAAATACAAAAAGAGATCCTTGGTCAGGCACTGATTCTACCCATATACGACCACCCAACAATTCAACAAGAGCTTTTGTGATAGCTAAACCAAGGCCAAAACCAACTTCCGGTGCCGAATCGGGCGCATCTACTTGGCGAAACCGCTCGAAAATTGCATTTTTGTTTTCATCAGAAATCCCTATGCCTGAATCCCTTACCCAAAAAACCATTTCCTCGCCCAAAAAATCCGCCCCAATTTCTATAATACCTTTTGATGTGAACTTGATGGCGTTTGTAATAAGGTTGACCAATATTTGTCGTAACCTATTTGCATCTGTTTCAATTTCTTGATCCTTAAAATTAGTATTGTTGCTAAAAACGAAACTTACATTTTCCGATTTCCTGGTTACCGAACCTTCAAATTGAAATTTCAATTCTTCGATTAGCCGATAAGGGAAAAATTTACGGTTAACGGTTACAAGGTTCCCTGATTCAAGTTTTGATATATCAATTAAATCGCTAAGCAAAGTAATCAGCACATTACCGTTATTTTGAATAATGTCGAGATATCTTTCGCGTTCGGCATCGGTCAAATCCTTATCAGCAAGCAATTCCGAAAACCCGATAATCCCATTTAATGGCGACCGGATTTCGTGAGACATATTAGCCAAAAAAGCCGTTTTGTTCTTGTTTGCAGTTTCAGCAATTTGTGCTGCTTTGCAGGCGTTGAAAAGAGAAAGTTTATCATCGGTAATATCGAAAGCTATCGCGTGGTTGCGTTTTGGGAAAGACCCGTTTTCCGACTGTGAGGATATAGTTACCTTGAAATGTTTTTCTTCCCCATTTTGCTGAATGCAACAAATCTCTTCATTAAATTTACCCGTTTTGAAGTATTCGCTCAATGCTGCCCTTACTCTTTCCCTATCATTCTTCCTCACTGATTTCAACATCAAACCGGGTTTGTTGATAATCTTTCCCAAAGAGAATGGCAGATTGCTCCTACAACTTTTGTTTAAATATATTATCCCTTTTTCGTCCCAAATCCAATGCAAGGCATCTTCGTTCTCTATGGAATCAAAAAACAAGGCTGCCAATGACGATTCTTGTTTTTTAACTTCTGCAATTTGTTTCAAATAAAATATATTTACACCTTCTACATCAAACTTGCTTTGGTTGTTTTCGCCAACACAGGCTATAATATTTTTATTGTTCCTGGTAAGTAAACCAACTCCTTTTGAATGTTGAACATCATGAGGCATCATACGGTTTAGCATTGTGTAATTCAGCAACGATTCTGGGCGTACTAATGAAGCAAAGTCCTTGCCAAAAACATCAAGTGGCTCATATCCAGTCATTTTAAAAAATACTTTATTGGCAAACATGATGCTTCCCGACGAAACCAAAACAATTCCATGTTCACTATTTGAATCTTTTTTCAAAGTTGGATTTTGTTCAACATTAGTTTTTAAAACGCTTTTTTTTACGCCAACTTCTTGGTCGGCCATGAACATCATTGCATCGCCTTGTAGTCCAAAGTGCAGGATATCATTGAAATAAAACCTTTGTTTGTTCATTTTGGATGTGAGGTTGAGCCGTATTACGCCAGCCACGATAAGTAAAACCCCTGTTGCAAAAAAGAATTGAACAATAATGGAAGCGTATTTGTAGGCAGAAATTGCGATATAAATAAACTGCACAATTGGGAGCAATAAAATTTCGGAAAACCCTTTTGCAGCATTCAAAATGAGCAGAATAAAAATCAGGGGAAATATTCCGTTTTTAAGGTATTCGTTTTTAGTTTTCATAGTATTCCAAGTATTATAACGTTGAGACGATATAAGTTTTAATTATCTAATTTATTGACACATGGCTGCATTATAAATCATTTGGTAGTTTATAGTCTTGAACCTTAAAAGTAATAGATATTTGTTTAAATTTGTTCGATATACTAAATTTTGTAATGAATGCTATAGTGAATCTAACGTTATTCTATCTGCCGAAGCATGCAATTTATCAAAAACACCAAACGGAAATCGTCAATATTTGCAGCAGCAAAGCTATTATACCTTATCAAAAACTAATCGGAACACATTATTAATCAACAATTTCAAGAGTAACAGTTTCAACTTTTTTAAGGTCTTTTTCATAATAGAAAGACCCTGCAAAAAACATAGCCGATGCAAAAAGCAAGGATAACGGAAGGTAAGCAAAAGCAGTCTGTATATTTGTGGCATCAGAAATTGCCCCCATTACGATAGGACCGAGCGAAGCCCCTAAAAGATTTTGTATTACGACGGCAACCGCATACGAAATGGCTCTCATGCCAGCATGTACCACATCCTGAGTAACGGCTGCTGTAGCCGCAATGAAAGCTGTGATAGAAATACCCATCGACAACAAAACCAAATATTGCATTTGCCCATCAAAAACACTGAATGCCAGAAACATGAGTATGGCAGAAAGCAGGGAAGTGAGAGTAGGGACAATCAACCGGGCATTGATTCGTTTTTTTCTCCATCTGTCGGTAATATAGCCTCCAAGTGGGGCACCGATAATAGCAAAAAGCATCACCGCACTAGCTTTCATCCCAGCATTTTTTTCAAGTACGCCTTGCACCCTGTAAAAATATGTTGGCAACCAGGTAAGTAACGAAGTGGTGGTAAAAACCACACCTGCCATTCCGAAATAAGTGAAAATCAGTGAAGGTTTTGAAATAAACTCGGAAAGCATATCGCGTATCGACATCCTCACTTTTTTACGTTCTGCTTTTTTATCTTCCTTGCTCAAAGTTTTCTCCAAACCTACGGTTTTATAATCCTTTACGAAGAAAAACAAAATGGCTATTACCATTCCTGGAATTGCAACAATACCAAGTGCATGACGCCACCCCCAATAGGTGGCAATAAGCCCTCCAATTGCAACGCCTATAGCACTTCCCAGAGGGATGGAGGCATTCCACAAACCCATCATCAGTGCCCTTTTCTCTTGCGGATAAATTGCCGACATCATTGCCGAACCACCAGGCGCATATCCTGCTTCGCCAACCCCAACAATGCTTCTGGTGATAAACAATTGCCGGAACGATCGTGAGAATGCACCCATTGCAGTGGCAATGCTCCAAACTATTGCCATTATCCCTATAGTTTTTCTGCGGCTCCAGCGATCGACCAATATCGATATAGGAAAAGTAAACAATACAATAGACCAATAAACTGACGAAACAAGCATACCGCATTGAGTATCAGTAAGGTTCCAGTCGGCTTTCAGGAATGGGAACAAGGAAGTGATAACCATGCGGTCGATATAATCGAACATGTAAAGCAAGAAAAGAAGTATAAAAATATAATTTGTATATCCTTTTGAGAAAAGATACCCTTCGGGTTTGGCTTTATTTTTCATACTTCGTAGATTATCGGTTATAAACCTGGGGTTTGCAAATTATTTTGTTCTCAGTACAAATATAGATGTTTTTAGCGATATGATTTTATCTAAGTGGCTAAATTAAAAACATATTAGACGAATGTCTTGTTCTAACGAGTCCACTCTGGAAATTTAAAATAATAAACGACTCTTAAAGTAGCATAATATCAGGTTCATAAAACATAGTTATTCAAACCGATGCGTTTAATAATAGCAAAGAATCTATTGCAATCTGGCAGGCTTTAAGAATACTTTGTGGCGAAAGAATTATTTTGGGGAATGGACTCATTGTCAGCAGACAATTCAGATGTGACCACGATAGCTTAATAGTCAGGATTTCTCTTTAAAAATAGCCAAAAACACCATATAGGAAACAATGCCAATTGGCAATACTATTATTGACCACGAGAGTATGCCATACAGATGCAAAACACCCAAAGCCTTTAAACCTGAGACGATACCCGGTTGAAAAGCGAGTTTTATTTGTTCAATGCTAATATGAAGGCTTTGTCGGTTCAGCAGAAATGAGCCAAACTGCATGAACGGAACAATAAGCAGCACTTGAAACAAAGCCATAATCCATTGTACTGATTGCACGACAAACAAATTCTGCCGAAAAAGCAGAGTCAACAATAAACTGAGTATTGTAGTGGCACCAAATACAGGGAAAATGCCGGAAATTACTCCGATTGTGATCGAAAATGCAATCTTTTCAGGGGTAAGCCCTTCTGCCGGCACTAAGCGGAATGGGATGAGAACCTTGTTCTTTATTGAATCAACTATTTTCAAGACAATGGATTAGCTGTAACATATGGTATTCATTCCAGTAATTGAGGTTTCCACAAAAGTACTAAATGCAAAACAATCTCAAGTTGCTAACCCTAAAAATGGTATTGTTTATTTGCATTATTAAACTGGAAAGCAGACCTTTAATCCGATATAAATTTCATCCTTAAAGTAGTTTCAACGAAGATACCTACCAACACCAAATCAATTTGCGAGTATTTAGCTTTTCATTTTTCATTAATCCATACTATCTTTGCACCTTAAAAAGGAACAGTCATGATACAACGCATCCAAACAGTATATCTTTCACTTGCTTTTATTGCCATAGCAGTACTTTTTGCATTTCCTCTGGCTCAATTTTTTGCTGAAGATGGAACTCATATTTTTTCGGTTACCGGATTAAAAAACATGGTTCCAGGCGAACCTAATGCTTTTAACAACCTCATATTCTTGCCGTTGATAATTGTGGCAGTTGGAATTGGATTTATATCGGCGTTTTCAATTTTTCAATATAAAAACCGCTCATTTCAGGTGAAACTAACCAATATCGGTGTGCTGTCTTCTATTGCGCTTATCATGGGTATTTTCTTCCTCTACATACCAATTATCGAAAAGAAAATCAATATTGTACCAGATTACAGTCATGCTTACGGCATTTATTTCCCTCTACTATCATTGGTTTTCATGGTTTTAGCCAACAGAGCCATAAAACGTGATGAAAAACTGGTCCGGTCAGCTGATAGATTGAGGTAGATGCTATAATCTGAAATATGGAAACTGATTCAGTTTAGATAAACAAAAAAAAGAAAACCACGGAGGCACATAGAACACAGAGGTTCACAAAGCATTGTTAATTAGCATAATAAGCTTGGTAAAACTTAGAAACTCTGTGCTTTTGTGGCGAAATAAGATATAATGGAGTGAACTCCCATTTTCAAATTCTCACATTATCGCATTTTCAAATTACCACATTACCTCTGTTTTTCAAAAACTTCCATATCCCGAATATCTTTCCCATCGATAACAAACCTTACGCAAGTTATTACATTATGAAATCCAGAATTTCCTGCTGCTCCGGGGTTTATATGGAGTAATTCGTACTTTTTGTCATACATAACTTTAAGTATGTGCGAATGGCCACTGATGAAAATACCAGGTCTTTCGGATTGGATCAACTGTCGTGCTTCTCTTTCATAATGACCTGGATAACCGCCGATATGCGTCATAAACACTTTTATATCAGCGCAATAGAAAATTTGATTCTTAGGATAAGAACTGCGCACTTCAGTGCCATCAATATTTCCATATACGGCTTTAAGTGGTTTAATCTTTTTTAGCAAATCCGCGGTTTCAATATTCCCAATATCACCGGCATGCCAAATTTCGTCGCAATTCGAAAAAAAATCGATTATCCGGTGGTTTATTGAACCGTGTGTGTCGCTTAGCAAACCTATATGACGCATTTATTTATTTTATTAAAAATTTGATACTGGTTGAGATGAAGCGGATTGCCGACAAATCCCGCCACCATTAACCAATTCCCATTAACCAATTCCCATTAACCATTAACCAATAACCATTTTCATCCCTAAAACCATTTTTTCTTTTTCATATAAAAATACATTATTACCCCCATGGCAGCCGTGGCCGATAAAAATAGTGGGTAACCATATTTCCAGTGGAGTTCGGGCATAAAATCGAAATTCATACCATAAATACCAGTTACCAAAGTCATGGGAATAACAATCGTCGAAACCAAGGTGAGCGTTTTCATAATGTTGTTCATGCGGTTGGCATTGTTGGCCATGAGCAAATCCAACATTGAAGAAATCATTTCGCGGAAACTATCAATTGATTGGGTGAGAAAGGAAAGATGATCGGAAATATCGACAAAATATCGCCGGGTATATTCGCTTATTACTTCTGAATCCTCACGCGCCAAAAACCTGATTTCCTCTTTTAAAGGATTGACAGTTTTACGCAACAACATCAGGTTTTTCTTCAATCGCAGAAATGAATATGATAGCTCATTTGTTGGATTTTCGATCAGTAGTTTTTCGAGATTTTCGATCTGCTCTTCAATATGGTCGAGTAAACTATAATAACTATCAACAATATGATCGACAAGCAGATAGCACAGATAATCTTCCTGCCTCACCCTGCCTTTGCCTTTGCCGGATTTCAACCTTTCGATTATCGGATTAAATATATTGTTGTCTTTTTCTTCAAACGAAATCAAGACATTGTTCCCCAAATAGAGGCTTATCTGCTCTGAATCAATTAATTGATCTCCATCTATCCAGATAAGATTTTTTAGCGTAATAAATAAATTGCCGTCGAGGCCCTCAATTTTTGGCATGTGTTCAACGTTGAATATATCCTCAAAAACCAAGGGATGGATCCCAAAATGATCCCCGAGTTTTTGAAGCGTTTCTGGTTGGTTAATCCCTTTAACAATAATCCAATTGGTGGTATTTTTACCCTGTAACCCAATAGCTTTCTCGACAGATATATTTTCGTGGATCTGGAAATTTTCATCATCAAAAACCAGCATTTTAATAACGGTATCCGCAGAATTGGATCCAGTATATAATGGGCTTCCAGGAGGCAAGCCTATTTTTTTGCCCAGACGGTTTTTTCTCATTATTTTGGGTTTGTAAAGGGTTACAAAAATAGTGAAACATGCCCAGACATTGGTTTTATTTCCTAACATGGAAGCATCTATCTGCCCGAATTGCGCAATTTAATAAGCAAAAAAACCGGCCTATCAAAAACCGGTTATTTTTACAAAGTTGAGGGTTATTTTTTTTCTTTCAACAAATCCCTTATTTCTGCAAGCAATGTTTCTTGTGCCGTTGGTGCTGGTGGTGCGGGTGCTGGAATTGCCACCTCTTTTTTCTTGGCCGCATTCAGTACTTTAATCATTATAAAAATTGCCATGGCAATAATTATAAAATCGATTACATTTTGAAGGAACATTCCGTAATTAAGTGTAACGGCCGCTTTATCGCCAACGGCCTGAACCAAGGTTGCTTTATAATCTTTAATATCAAGGCCACCAAGAAGTACGCCAAGCGGCGGCAGAAGCACATCGTTAACAAATGATGTTACAATTTTGCCGAAAGCTCCGCCGATAATAACACCGACAGCCAAATCGACTACGCTACCTTTCATGGCAAATTCTTTAAATTCTTTTACAAATCCCATTTTTCTATCTGTTTTTGGTAAATATTAAGGTTAATTGTTTGGTGTAGATATTAGTTCTATTGTTATTTTGGTAGAAGAGGTAATGTAAAAAATTGGAGAATCCAAACTAATCTAATTCTAATTATTTATGTTCAAGAGAATAGGCAAATCCTATTGCAAATGTTTCCCTGAACTGGGTTTTTGGGCCCTTTGTATTTCCCTCTTTATCAGTATAATTGATGTTGTCATCGTATATCAGCATCGAAGTGAAAGCAAGCGAAAGATACTTATTCACTTTCATCAATATATTATTTTCCCATCCAACAATTATATTTTGAGGATTGCGGCCAAAATCGGAAAACAAATCAAGTTTTGACAACAAATTCACATTCTTCATAATGTCCTTTTTGAACACAACATTAACAGAACCGCCAATCTGCCATAAGGTTGTATTATCACCTATTACACCAAAAGCACCAATCAGATTGCCCTTTTCGTCTAAAGAATTAGTGAGTTTCGAATCATTTACAACCGTTAGCCGTGCTCCGATAGGTGAAATAAAAACAGCAAAATATTCGACCGGTTTATAGTTCATACCTAACGAAAGCTGGAAATATCCTGGTGCCATGAACTTAGATATGTAAATTGAATCGTTTGGGTAATTAAATCCTTGATCGAACTGCGATTTGAACTCGAATAATCCGGCGTAATCCCAATTCTTCCAAGCGCGAAAACCAGCTTTCGACAAAAAATTGATTTTGTCGTTTGTCTTACGTTTTTTCGGGTCAGTTTGCTGGAAATTAACACCATAAGCTAATCCAAGGTAATTAGTCCAGAAAACATTATCTTTAGCATACATTTTATAAATATTCAGCATGCCATTTAAAGCAAGGGCATTTTCGCCTCCGGCAGACCAATTGGTAAATGAAGTTTGAGAAAAGCCCAACGAAGCTTCATATTTTGATTTCCATGCGGTATCGGTGCCGGAATTGAAAGCCATAAGTTGAAAAGCACAAAATGAAAGGCAAAGAATAAGTGAGATTTTCCTCATAAGATTAGGACATTGATAATTTGAGACTAGGTTACACAATAAATATAAAGCAAATATAGAACTTAAAGTTCATATAAACAACACAGCAATTGAGAATTATATCAAATATAACCACCACAGAATTGTGGAAAAGGCATTTTATCGGGTAAAATAGTGTTATACCAACTTCAAGGATTTGAGTTGGTTGTGGTTCGATTAAGACTATATCTTTTTGATATCCAATGTTTTTATCCAGCCTACGCTGCCATTTGAGATACGGATTTCCTGCCAATTGGCGACTACATCGAGCAGCTTTACTTTTGTGCCTTCGTGCAAAACAAA
>CAIRHD010000347.1 GCA_903878265.1 uncultured Bacteroidales bacterium
CGCTACCGCAACAGCCGCTGATTTTGCAAATGCCAACGTGGGGACAGGAAAAGCAACTATCGTATCATATACTCTTGCTGACGGAACAGGGCTTGCTGCCAACTACAGCATCGCTCCACTTTCAACAACTGGTGATATCACTAAAGCCACCCTCACCATCACCGCCTCCAACCAATCCGTTCTTGTTGGCACCCTGCCCTCTATAGTAACAGCAGCAGGAACCTATACCCCAACCGGCTTTATTTCTCCTGATAATGCATCAGTAATTGGTGGAACAATTGCTTATACAACTATCTATACCTCCTCCACCATCCCGGGTACTCCAGGTGTAACAATTACACCGGTTGTAACCGGACTAACCGCCGACAACTACTCCTTTACCCCGGCTAACGGAACTATTACTGTATTACCATATAGTGCAGCAACAGTTAAAATTGATGTGGGCCTGTTCACTACCACCTGCTCCGATTTCGAAGTAAGGTTAAAGCCAACGGAGAATATCTCGAACGCTGATATAACAAATGTGCAGTTTACGGTTAAATGGCCGGTTACCACACCAAATGTGAGCCTCCAGAACGTACTACCTTCTGTTCAACAAGGGTCAACTGTACAATCAGGTGGTTTTAATTATGCCACATTTGTTGTGGTAGATTTGGGTACAGTTAATTGGACCGCAGGTACTGAATACACCGTGATGACATTTAACCACGATCAGTCTGCTTCAGGCACCGGTAACTTTGTTATTGCAAACGATGCCTGGACTGCCTCACACAATGCCGATTATTATGCCGAAGTGCTTGGTTTTAATAAAACAGGCGTAAATTATGCCAATGCATTTGGAGTTGACCTGGGCAAATGCCCATTGACAATCACAGGTGATTTCACAGCTAAAAATAAGGTTTATGATGGAAACGATGGTGCTGAATTCGATGCAAACAACCTCACAATCAGCGGAGTAAAAGTAGGGGATATTGTTTTATGGGATGAAACTGCTACGGTTATTAAATTTGCAAATGCAAATGCAGGTAACTCCAAATTGGTAAGCATATTCAGTGCAGCAGCCCCAACAGGTGCCGATGCCAGCAAATATGAAATTATACTGACCGGAGCACCTACTGCTTATGCGGATATTACCAAAGTTGAACTTACTGTTACTGCCGATGATAAGAGCAAGACCTATAATGGTGCAGTATTCAGTCCGTTTAGTTCTACCATTTCCGGATATGTAAACGGAGAGGACATAAGTGTAGTTACTGGAACCCCAACCTATACAGGTGATGCCATAACAGCCACCGATTATGGTAGCTATACCATTACCCCGGTTGTTACTGGTCTGAGTGCTACAAATTACAGTTTCACCCCAGCTAATGGCACCTTAACAATTAACAAGGCTTTACTCACAGTTACTGCTGATGCAAAGAGCAAAACCTATGATGGTTTAGTATTCAGTCCGTTTACTTCTACCATTACTGGCTATGTGAACGGAGAGAACATAAGTGTTGTAACTGGAACTCCAACCTATACAGGTGATGCCACCACAGCAACCAATTATGGTAGCTATACCATTACCCCGGTTGTTACCGGCCTGAGTGCTACAAATTATAGTTTCACCCCGGCTAATGGCACTTTATTGATCAACAAGGCTATACTCACGGTAACTGCTGATAATAAGAGTAAGACCTATGATGGAGCAGTATTCAGTCCGTTTAGTTCTACCATTTCCGGCTATGCAAACGGAGAGGATATAAGTGTAGTTACTGGAACTCCAACCTATACAGGTGATGCAACCACAGCCACCGATTATGGTAGCTATACCATTACCCCGGTTGTTACCGGCCTGAGTGCTACAAATTATAGTTTCACCCCGGCTAATGGCACCTTATTGATCAATAAGGTTATACTCACGGTAACTGCTGATAATAAGAGCAAGACCTATGATGGAGCAGTATTCAGTCCGTTTAGTTCTACCATTTCCGGTTATGTAAACGGAGAGAACATAGGTGTTGTTACTGGAACTCCAACCTATACAGGTGATGCAACCACAGCCACAAATTATGGTAGCTATACCATTACCCCGGTTGTCACCGGCCTGAGTGCTACAAATTACAGTTTCACCCCAGCTAATGGCACTTTAACAATTAACAAGGCTTTACTCACAGTTACAGCTGATGCAAAGAGCAAAACCTATGATGGTTTAGTATTCAGTCCGTTTACTTCTACCATTACTGGCTATGTGAACGGAGAGGGCATAAGTGTTGTTACTGGAACTCCAACCTATACAGGTGATGCAACCACAGCCACCGATTATGGTAGCTATACCATTACCCCGGTTGTCACCGGCCTGAGTGCTACAAATTACAGTTTCACCCCGGCTAATGGCACTTTATTGATCAACAAGGCTACGCTAACGGTAACTGCTGATAATAAAACCAAAGTGTATGATGGTGCAATATTTACGTATGCCAATTATACAGCATCCTATTCAGGTTTCGAAAACGGTGAAGGTATAGGTGTATTAGGTGGGGCACTCGAGTTTAGTGGTACCGCAATGGCAGCCACCGCAGTAGGTAATTATGTAATTACCCCAAGTGGATGGACTAGCAGCAACTACGACATACATTATGCTGCTGGTGAATTGTCAATCACTTCGGTTACTGTAAGTTTGTCAGTAATGCTCCAGGGTCCATACGATACTGGAACAGGATTTATGAATACGGATCTAAGTACAGGCAGTCTGATTCCTGCAGCCCAGCCTTTCAATACAGCTCCTTGGAACTATGCCGGTACCGAAACAGCAACCCCAACAGCAACTTCAGTTGATTGGGTACTGGTCGAATTCAGAAGTGATGAAACTACAATAGTTGGTCGCTGTGCTGGTTTGTTGAACGAGGATGGTATTGTTACTCTTTCGGTTGCAGCCCCTGCTATTCACGCTGGTGATAATTATTATGTAGTGGTATGGCATCGCAACCACATTCCGGTAATGTCGGCAAGTGCCCTCACAATGCCTCTTGCTTCTTATGATTTCACCTCTGTGGCCAATTGTTACTTAAGTGGAGCTATAAAGGTAAAAACCGGTGTTGCCCCCAATCCTGATGTATATGCTATGATAGCAGGCGAAGTTGTACAAAACGGCAACCTTAAATACAGCGGGCCTAACAACGACCGTGGGCCGATTATTGCCAAAATTGTTACCGTAACAGGCTCCAACAACATTAATGGCGTTACCCCTGCTGGTTACTGGCAGGAAGATGCAGGAGTTAATAGTATAGTGAAGTATCTGGGTACAGAGAATGACCGTGCTGTTATTTTGTCGAACCTCGGCATGCTTACAGGCAACAACTACCTCAACAGCGTCTATACTTCCGTGGTTCCTTACAATTATACAGGTGGAAAATCAGCCGCGGCAGGCGGATATGTGGATGCACTATTCCACGAATCGGCCAATAACCTAACCGTTGATCTTACAACTAAAGAAAGCGTTTATGAAGGCGTTGTTGATAATATCCAGTTTACTTTAGCCTGGAAAGCCGATGATACCCAAATAGCGCAATTACTCTCCAACTATACTTCAGGCTTTAATTTGCTGCCACAGGGCAATGCAGTTCAAGTAGGAGGTGTTAGCTATCAGACTTTTGCATCCGTTACTTCCACAAACTTACCACAATCGTGGAATGTAGGTGAAAATGTAGCTGTGTTGAGTTTTGCGAAAGAAGTTGGCGCATCAATAGGTGATCGTCTTTGGATAGCCGAAAATGATTATACAACGGCAAGCAATGGCGACTACTTTGTATCGAACCTCGGGAACGATGTTACTGGAACTATTATTTCAACAACAACGGATATCATTGATCCGATTGGGGTAAGCTCGCTGTTGCTATATCCAAACCCATTAAATGCTGGGTCGCCACTTTATCTGCAAATAAAAACCGATCGCAGCGAAAACTTTGAAGCTGAGATTTGGGACATGACTGGCAAACTGATGAAGAAGGATAAGATTCATACAACTCCAGGAACGATTAATTACAAGGTGGATGTTTCGTCATTCGCCCCCGGGGTATATGTTATCAATCTTCATGGGGGTAAAGTGCTTTACACTAACCGTTTTGTAATAAATTAAACAACCAACCATGGTTTGCCCTTTTCATATCGAAAAGGGCAAACCTTTTTTAAAATGGAAAGGGTAATTTGAGTGACGAGAAATATAAATGGTTTCTTTCTCAAAAATTACAAGGTTTATTCTTTTACAAAACAAATAGGGTAATTTCTCTGACAACTGTAAAGAAAACCCAAAATCAATCCTATAATTCAACTTGTTGTAACGAAACATTGATATTAACCGCTGATATGAGAATAGCAACTTTATTTCTTTTACTGTTGTTTATAAGCACTGCTCCCAAATCTTTTGCGGGTACCTTAATGAACGGAAATTCAACAACTATTGATGCAGGTATATTTAATACATCTTGTGGCAACTTCGAGGTTCGTGTAAAACCGGGAGTTAATTATGCGGGCACTACACTTACCAACATACAGTTTACCATTAAATGGCCAGCCAACAGTGTTAACCTCATAAATTTTGCTTCTGGATTTGGTATTCAGCAGCAAGGTCCCATACATGTTGTGAGTGGTATAAATTATGCTGTTTTTGTATCAACGCCACTGGTGTCTGTTGACTGGCTTGCTGGTACAGAATATACAGTATTGTCATTTTCACATGATCAATCTGGGGTGGGATATGCTGATTTTTCGTTAGACGAATCTGCATGGTGCCTTGCAAATAACGGGGTATATTATATAGAACTTCTTGGTCAGAATTTAACAGGCTCTATATACCATGCTGCACCCAATGTTTTTTTAGACCGTTGTGGAATAGTCGATGTAAGGGTGCTGCTGCAAGGCCCTTACAACACGGTAACAGGTAAAATGAATACCAGCTTGAGAGCAGCAGGAAGTTTACCCTTGAATCAGCCATATAATGTGCCGCCATTCAATTATTCCGGCACCGAGCATGTATCCAGTTTTCCAGATTCTATTGTGGACTGGGTGCTTGTCGAATTACGGGATATGAATAACAACACTCTGATAATTCAAAAAAGGGCAGGCTTACTCTCAAAAAGTGGTGTAGTGTTGGAAACAGACATGACTACTGGCCTGTATTTCAGCTCAGCTGAAAGTTTGGCAAGTTATTATATTGTTGTTTTGCATCGCAACCACATGCCGATAATGTCGGGGCTATCAGTAGCATTGCCTAATACAAGGCTACCCTATAATTTTACCAATTTATCAGTAACACAACCTTATCTGCACAACAATCCCCGGCCAGCAGAACTGGAACTCGGAAATACGGGCAGTGGAAAATATGGCATGATAGCCGGAGATGTAAATGCGAATAAAATATTGAATTATCTTGGTAGCCTCAATGATAGGGGCTTTATAACCGCAAAAATTACTGCCGTTACAGGTCAGAACAATCTTAATGGGGTTATATCAGGCTATTACAACGAAGATATTTTGCTCGATAATCGGGTAATTTACCTTGGTGCTTCCAGCGACAGGGCGATTATTCTTGCAAACCTGGCCAAATTAACCGGTTCAAATAGCCTAAATGCGGTTTACAATTCTGTGGTTCCTTAACATATTAAACGAAAGAATACCTGAAAGGCATTTTACTGTAATTAGAAATAACAAACCATAAACTCAATCATAATGAAAATCTATTCAAACCATCCGCGATTCAAAACCAACAAACTAAGGTTTTTTTTACTTTGCCTTCTTATTTTACTTTTTTTTAAGGGATATTCTCAGGAAACTATCGATATTGGTATCAATGAAGCAGTATCTCCCGCAAATACCATCGAAATAAAACTGAGGCCTACTTTTACAATCAATTCGAATGATAATATAACGGGTATTCTATTTACTGTCAGGTGGGCTGATCCTACGATTGCTATAACTGCTAATTATGTTCCTCCCCTTTTCATTATGCCTGCAGGGCCTCCCATTCTGAGCAATGGCTATTATTACGTGGTATTTGCTGCAGTTCCTTTTGTTCCTATTGGCACAACTATAAATGCGGGTTCAGAGTTCCTGATCGCTTCTTTTTCATATATTGGTGGGGCATGCTCTTCTTTCGAGATTGTCAATGATTCATGGACTGCTACGAACAATTCAAATGTTTACATCGAATTTAAAGGTAATGATGCAACAGGTATTATTTACAGGCCTGTTGCTAACTTAGGGTCAATTGGAGGGGCAATTTCTGGCGGAGGTACAATTAATTTGGGACAGAGTACAGGCTCCTTAATTCTGACAGGAAAATCTGGAAGTATCTTAACCTGGCAAAAGCATTTAAACAGCGAAGCATGGTCTGATATTCCAAATACAGCGGGATTAACAACATATTCGGAAACCCCTGCCAGTACTGGAATTTGGGAGTACAGGGCAAAAATTCAAAGGGGTGCATGCCCGATCGATTATGCTACTCCAGCGCAGGTTTCTGTAGTCTGGTCCAGCACATGGACCGGTAGTCTCAGCAATGATTGGTTTCTGGCAGGCAATTGGTCCAATGGCGTTCCAGATGCCGATAAAGATGCTGTTGTACCTGTAGTAGCTCCAAAGCCGTATCCAATTATTAGCGGGATTGGTAAATGCTTCAATCTGACTATTGCTTTAGATGCCAGTTTAACAATTACAACTTCAGGAACCTTAACAGTCTATGGAAACCTTACTAACGGTGCGGGGAGCGACAAACTGCTTATTAAATCCGATGCATCTGGTACTGGATCTCTTATACAAAATACAATAGGGGTAAATGCCACCATGGAGCGCTATATCGCCGGTGCAGATTGGTTAACATGGAATGATGGCTGGCATTTTCTAAGTTCACCGGTTGCCACTCAGGCGGTAGATCCTGTTTTCACCACAGAGCCTTACGATTTCTATTCCTGGTATGAGCCTACAAACGAATGGGTAAATTACAAAAACACTTCCGGCACGCCTTGGGCAACAGCCAATACCATCAGCAATGGCTTTTCAAATAATACTGCCAATTTTCTTATTGGCAAAGGGTATATGGCAGCCTATGATGTGGATCAAACCAAATCCTTTGCTGGTGAACTCAATGTGGCGGATGTTCCCATCACAGGCCTCCCCATTACTGGGAGCACTGGCACCAACCGTAGCTGGCACCTGCTTGGCAACCCTTTTTCCAGTGCGCTTACCTGGTCGGATAGCTGGACAAAGACCAATATTGCCGGCACTGCCAAAATATGGAAGGAAATAAACCAAAGCTATAGCGATTTGGCTTCATCCGGTGCTGCAATTCCCGCAACCAATGGGTTTATGGTACAAGTAAATACGGCTCCGGGGTCGCTTACAATACCTGCCAGTGCCAGGGTTCACAGTTCGCAGGCATTTTACAAATCATCGGATCAAAAGATGATTTTAACAGCCCGTAACCTCGACTTTGGGTCGGCACAGGAAAGTGTGGTCGAAAATAACCCGAATTCCACCAATGGCTTTGATCTGGAATACGACGGCGAATTCCTGACAGGTTACGCACCCTTGTTTTTCTCCGAAGCAGACAATGTACACCTGAGTACAAATAGCATGCCGCTGATATCGTCCACAACCGAAATCCCTTTCACTTTCGTTAAAAATGAAGGTTCAAATTTCAGTATCGAAGCCGTTGGGGCAAGCACTTTAGCACCCGAAGTATGGCTTATGGACAAAAAAACCAATACCGACCATAATTTATTGCTCAATCCAGTTTATACTTTCACAGCTTCACCAAACGACGATCCTAATCGTTTTGTATTGCATTTTGGAACCGTCAGCGTGGTCGATATAAAAGCAACCCCCGACTTTACAGTTTGGTACAATGAAGGACGGATCTGTTTTTCGACGTTCCCCACCGATATCCAAAACCTGTCTCTTTTGGATATGGCTGGCCGCGAGCTTGTAAATATTTCAAAACCCACAGCTAATCAAGTGCTCATTGGAAGCGGCTTCGCGAAGGCTTGTTATATGGTGAAGATCACAATGCCTGATGCTGTGGTTGTTAAAAAAATAGTTATTAACTAAGAAATTTTAAACTCTATGAAAAGGAGAATAATCCTATTCGCGGCTTTACTCTTGTTTGGTTTTTTTACAAAAATTTCTGTAAGCCAAACACCTCCGCCACCGCCACCACAAGGAGGCCACGGAAGTAGTGGAAACCAGCCGCAAGGTGGTGCGCCGGTTGGTAATGGTAATGTGATCCTGATAACCATGAGTTTGCTTTATGCTGGCAAAAAAGCTTATTCCCGTCGCAACGAGCTGAACAATATTTGATATGTTTTCTGAAACATGAGTAAAAGAGGCGATATGCAATTTAGGGTATCGCTTCTTTTATTTGTGGCTCTATCGCGAATGGCATTGTTTTTTTTGTAGGCTGTGAAGTCTAGTGGATAAACACTTAGATACGCACTTCCTTTCTCAGCATAATACCAAATAAAACACATCCCCGGTTCCAAAGCGAAACTTTCGAAATAACTTCCCCGAATTGAAATTGAATTTCTGAATTAAAAAACGTTATTATCCACAGTATATTTAGTTAATGAACACGACTTCAATCATACATATCGTCCCTCCGGGACTTTTTTCTAAATTGTATTTTGCTTTCTACCAATATCTTGTCCCGACGGGACAGTCCCAGCGGAACTGGATATCGGAAGAACAATTATTACCCCTATGGTCTAAGTCCCGTAGGGACGAAATATTTTTTTGCCTGGGGTTTGTCAATTTCGTTTGCTTCTTTAATTTGAATTGAGGAAGTTGTTTAAACAGCTTTACTAATAACATCAATCTACTTTGTGAAAAATGAAAAGCAGGATTCGTCAATTACTCTCATTTCTCTGTTTTTTTGCGTTTGTACAGATTGCAGCCCCACAAACAGCAACGCTTTCGCTTCCACAACTTACAACCTGTACAGGCAATCAGGTAACAGTTTCGATAGTGGCTCAGGACCTTATAAATGTTGGCGCAATTACACTTAACATTGGATACGACACCGCTGTGCTTAATTTTTTAGGCAGTGGAAACTACAATCCACAGTTCCCTGGGATTATAACAAATGCGGTAACAACTCCCTATACACAGGTTGGCATAGCTTGGAGCAACTTGACGCCTGGCTCAATAACTAATGGCATTCTGCTCGACATGTATTTTAGTTTTAAATCAGATTCGTGTAACCTCACCTTCAACCCCGATTGCGATATTTCGGATATTGATTTTATCCCAATACCCTTTGATTCTGTTAGCGGTAAAGTAAAACAAGCTCCTCCATACATTACACAAAACCCTCAGAACATCAATGTTGTATCAGGAACCGATGCTCATTTTGAAGTAAGTGCTTCAGGCTCTGATGAATATCACTGGCAGGAATGGAATGGTTCAGGCTGGTCCTACATTCTAAACAATAGCACCTATCAGAATGTGAACACAGCGCAGTTGACTATTGTTGCAACGCCATTGGCCCTGAATGGCAATTGGTACAGATGTTTTCTTTCAGCAAATGGGGGATGTCAGGTTTATTCCGACTCAGCACAGTTGTTAGTATCGCCGTTGCCAATTGCTCTGATAGCGCTGCCTGATACCATTTCATGTGCTTTTAATGAAATTTCGGTACCAATAACATCTTTATTCATTGATTCCTGCGTTGGCTTCAGGATTGATATTGCATTCGATCCTGCTATAGTCTCTTTCAACGAAATCATCAATGTTAATCCCCTTTTGGATGGGATTTCCGCCACTGTCTCATTACTTCCCGAACCGCATGTTTCCCTAACCTGGACATCCACCCAAAGCATTAACCTCCCTGATGGGGATTTCGCCAACCTTGTTTTTGCTTTTTCAACAGGCCAGACGGATTTAGCTGTTTTGAATACAAGTTATATCCTGAAATCAGATATGAGCCTCTATAATCTTTTGCCCCAAAACGGTTCAATATCACAAAACCCTGACCCGACAATCGTTCTGCCTCCTACTGATACCACCGTTGCATTAGGGGCAACCGCGCACTTTCATGTTCAAGCCACAGCTGCAATCGCATATCAATGGCATGAAAGCCAGGATAATGGTGTTAATTGGCAATTACTAACCGATAATGGGACCTATTCCGGATCGCAGTCTCAAAATTTGGTAATAGATCCCGTAAGCTTCGCCCTTAATGGATCAAAATACAAATGTGAAGTGTCAGGTGTACTTTGCGATACCACAACTCAGGCTGCAACTTTATTGGTTGATACGCTTATCACTTCTTCGCATGAAGGTATAGGGGTAAATCATTCGAAAACACTATCGATTATCTCACAACATCTTGGGAATAATGAACTTAGTGTTGAATTTATAGCCATTGAAACGGGGTTTCTCAACATTGCAATATTCGACATACAGGGCAGATTGATGAGCAGGTCTCAAAGCTTGGTAAACCGGATTGGCAAACAAACTTTTTCTCAGAAGATTCGAAATCTCAAAAGTGGAACTTACCTTCTCCATTATTCTTTTGTAAGCGTTTCGGGGGGCGCGCAGGTGTGCAATAAAGCAGTTTTTGATTTGTAATACAGGTTAGTGCATTCCCTTCGGGAACCCTAAAATGAAGGAGTTTCACTAAGCGGTTTGGGACGTATTATGGAGTGCCTATTGAGTAAGCTTATGTCACGGAAGTAAAATTGCGAATTAAGTTAACTGCTTATCCCTTTCGGTCAAGTTGAAAGATTTTAACTTTGCATGATGACAAAAGCAGAAAAATATCCTAAAGATTTTCAAGAATTTTTTGCTCAATTTAAAGGCGAGGATGATTGTTGGGATAATATTTTTGATATGAGATGGCCAGAAG
>CAIRHD010000348.1 GCA_903878265.1 uncultured Bacteroidales bacterium
ATGCGGATGGTTTTTTCGTTTCCGTTGGTTTCGAGGCTGATTTCCAGTCCGCATTCAATCCCAATGCCGATCAGGTTGGCTCGTGTAAGCCGTCCTTGTTCATCAAGATAATCGAATATTTGATTCAACTGACTGTTGGTGAGCACCTGGTTGGCCTCGAAATGTGGATATTTATCTTGGATCGGGTTCATAACAAAAGCGTTTTAACGGTATTGTTTTATGGTATTCTTTTCGTTTTTCGGAATTAGCTGTTGTGTTGGGTACTAAAATCAGTTTTTTTAGAAGTTCGTTCAGGAATTTATCTATGATACTTATTCGATTTTCCGTTTCAGCGGATAGTTTCCTAATGCCGTGCTACCAAGACGTACAGGATTTTGGTCGCTTCCATCGTCGCAATCGTGCAATGTGGCTCCAGGATAGGTGTTGCGCAAGTTGCCAAGCAAATTCACTACAATCCAGAGTTGGTACGACACCTGTGAATATTTCTGGTACTTTTCTAAAAGAAATGTACCAAGCCTAAGCCTTGTGCCCGGTTTGAAAGAAAGCTCAGAACATAAGGCAATCTTTGGAGGTTTAAAATCCGGGGATTTACTCAATGGCCTACCTTCCATGAAGTTGGATTCCATCCATCTGTAGAAAGCCATCCCGAATTTTGAAAGGATATTTGAGGCACAGCCGCAAAGGTTCTCTTCTTCGGCTGTTTTGCCAGGCATTAGGTTAGCGGCCAGGATAGCCTCAACTTTTTCGTGCAAACGTTCATTTGCCCAATCGAAATCGGAATTCGACTTCAGCCAGGCAAACCAGGCATCCTCGAAACGCTCAAACTGCCATCCATATAAGGCGATGTCGCGGAAGTACAAGACTAATCTATTGGTAATTTCATCCCATAATGCGGTTTCGAGAATAACAGCACAAGCAAATTGTTCGGGTATTATGCTGCTGAATTCCTTTTCAAGGATTTTTTTCAAGGCATCTGGCTGAATAAACACGAGAGTTTTATCACTGTACCATTCGGTAAAAACTGTTGAGAAAGCACTGTAAACCGATAAAACATAAGCACAGGCTTCTTTGTTAGTTGGTCTTTTTCCTGTCTTCGTAAAGCTTATGCCTTCAAGCAAACCAACCAAACCGGCAATCAAAGGATCACAGGGATTTTGAATAAAACCATCGTTTCCAACCCAGCAAATTTTCCCAAGCAGGTGCGATGGCATCTCATACCTGATTGTGCGATCGGCAAATCTGCGCATCTCAAGATTTATGTTGAAAGGGGCAGTCCAACCGGGCATTAAGTATGTAAGCCTGAAAGAGTAAGGATCTTCATCGCCACAAGTAGCACAAGGCCCGTCGTTGCAGGCAGGATAAAGCGCATCGCCCGGGAATTTTGGCCTAAGCAGCAAATGCTCCACCACCAACGCACGCTCGTTGCTGCTCCACGAAGTAAGCTCTTCTATCATTTCAGTCGCTTTATCTTTGCTGTCGAACACTATAGGGCATGTGCCTATACAAATGTTGTCAGTATTATAAAGGCTTAGAGAATATTGGATACCGGCGGGTTTAATTTTGTACGCATCGGGCAATATCATTTCACGGATAATGATATTGAATGCTTTTACCTCTGCCGCAGCCAATCCTGATGCATCAACCTCTATTTTTCCATCGAGGAAGCTTTTTCCGCTGGCATTTACAAGCCTGAATTCCAAAGAGAAAACCCCTGCCGATTCGCCTAAAACCGACCATTGGAAAGAAAGATCCGGAAACCCCAACAGAAGGCTTACCCGTTTTTTCAATCCAGATATATTTTTAGGGTTGCGGACCGAACTGGTATAGTCGAAGGCTTTTGCGCGGTTTTGGCTAGCTTTTGGATAAGCGTTCAGAAAGGAAATTTTATCCTCGATAAGATGATCGGCAGCAATATTTTTACCCTGCAGGTTTGTTAACAGCAAAGCATATTCGCTGAATTGTTCGCCAAAGCGGGCAAGCAAATGGTTCAGGAACCTGTTTCTCCGCTCTTGAAATCCGGTTGGCGTTTCTGCAATATTTTCAAGTGCTTTTTTAGTCAGTCCGTTTGTGATTTCGTTGTATCCGGTGATCAATTCTTCGCTGAACTCTTTCACAAAATAAGTCCTGTCAACGGCAGGATCGAGGGAAAATAATTCGGATGCATTGGCAATCTGGGCGAAAGCATTGGCCAGAAGTTGCTCATATACCATCATGTATGCTTTAAGTTGCCGAGCCTGAGCTTTTCGTATTGCCGAAAGGTGCGAAGGCAAACCTTCGGTGCCGATCCCGTATGTAAGCGGAAGACTATATTGAATAGGGAAATAGTCTTTAATATCGGAATATCGGCCGGCTGGAACAGGCAAATCGTCTTGTTGCCCTTTAATTTTCGGGCGCTCTTCCTCACCCCGCAATTGTGTCAACGTATCTTTTACCTCATCCATCCTCGGATTGAAAGGCAGACCGTTTTTATAAAAATGAAAGCGCGATACATTTTGGTAAAGCCTAGGCAAATGTTGCGGTTTTAAATAAAGCAGCCAGGAAGCTGTTGTTTTTGCTGGATCAAAATCCGGTAAGCCATCAATCCATTTAGGGTCGGCACTGCCTTTAACCATGTTGCCCTCATCGTCAAATTTTCCAAGCAACATGTTGTTTACGGCCACAACGCCTTCAATTTCCATCAGGATATTTACAATGTCAGACGTTCGCAACACCTTTTTCAATCCGGCATTGGCGAGGTCGGCTGCTCTGATAAAACCATTTTCCAATTCAGGACCGTTGAAAATATCTTCCACCGGAATTCCCGCATCCAT
>CAIRHD010000349.1 GCA_903878265.1 uncultured Bacteroidales bacterium
CTTTCGGGCCTCGAAGCAGAGAAAAACGACCCTAAAGCTATTTCACAACGCGTAAACTCGGTTTTGGTTTATGGGACTAATCACCCTTACGGTTTGTTAGCTTCGGAAGAATCGGTGAAAAAAATAACCCTCGATAAATGTTCCGAATACTATAAAACGTTCTTCAAGCCGAATGTTGCTTATTTGGCTATAGTTGGCGATATCACACTTGAACAGGCTAAACCCTTGATTGAAAAATATTTTAACGCCTGGCAGCGCGGCGACGTGCCAAAAGCGAAATATATGACCCCAAAAGCCCCTGCTAAAACAACCGTTGCTATTGTTGATCGCCCAAATGCGGTTCAATCAACCATTAACGTAACCTATCCTGTGGTACTAACACCTGGTTCGCCCGACGAAATAAAAGTGAAACTTACCAATAGCATTTTGGGCGGTGGCACGTTCAGGCTTTTCAACAACCTGCGCGAAAAACATGGCTGGACGTACGGCGCTTATTCGAGCCTGCAATCGGACAAATTGATTGGTAAGTTCAACGCCAACGCCGAAGTACGCAACCCTGTTACCGACAGCTCGTTTACCGAAATTTTAGGCGAAATGAACCGTATCCGTTCCGAGGCCGTTCCTGATGATGAACTGAATATGGTAAGGAATTTTATGATGGGCAATTTTGGGCGTTCGTTGGAAAACCCTTCAACGGTAGCCAATTTTGCAATCAACACTGCCCGTTACAATTTACCAAAAGACTATTATTCAACCTATCTCACCAAGCTTTCGGCATTGACTTCGGCTGATGTTCAGCTCACGGCACAAAAGTATATCAGGCCCGACAATGCTTACCTTCTGGTTGTTGGAAAAGCTGAAGAACTAACGCCAAAACTCAAGAAATTTGCCAAAAGTGGCGAAGTTACCTATTACGACATCGAAGGCAAGCAGTACGACCCAAGTAAAAAACTGAAACCAGCTCCTGCCGGGCTTACTGCCGATCAGGTAGTAAACAAATATATTGCCGCTATTGGAGGTGCTAAGGCATTAAAGAAAGTAAAAGATGTTACCATAAATGCTGGTGCAACCATGCAAGGCATGCCTATCACCCTCGATTTGTATTACAAAGCCCCTGATAAAATGCTGATGCAGGTGGGTTCGGGTGCCATGGTTTTTGCGAAACAAATCTTCAATGCTGGAAAAGGTATTTCATCATCGCCCATGAGTGGCGAAACCAAACCTATTGAAGGCGACGAATTGACCGGTATGAAAGAACAGGCAATGATTTTCCCCGAAATGTATTATGCAACCTTGGGTTATACTGTCGAATTGCTTGGTATCGAAGAGCAAAAGGACAAAAAACAGTTTTACAAGGTGCAGATAAACAAAGGCGGCGATAAAAAGGACACCGATTATTACGATGTTGAAACCGGCCTGAAAATGCGTACCGAAAGCAAGGATCAATTAACTGAATTTTCGGATTATAAGGCAGTTGATGGTATAATGTACCCTCATGCCATGACCCAAAACATGGGGCCACAGACCATTAATTTTGTGGTTTCGGGCGTTAAACTCAATTCGAAACTGAAAGATGAATTCTTTGAAATAAAATAATTATCCCAAAAGTTTGAAATAAAAAAAGCAGGTTTTAGCGAGCCTGCTTTTTTTATTTCGAGCAGTCGGGGCGCGTGTTGGAGTATTATTCGGGGTGCAAGTTGGAGTTTTAGTCGGGGCGCGACTGAAAAGTCTCACTCCTACTAATCGCGACGTTGCTTTCCTAAAATTCATCTGCTGGATATATCAATCCTTCCGAATAATGGGCGATGGGGAAACGTTTAGCATTACATGTCTATTGAATATAGGACAATAAATCAATAATATCTTTATCGGGAATATCTTCTTTTTCCGATTTGTCGTAAATACTTATAACGAAGGAAATTTCCTGACCAGACGCTTAAGCTGCTTTTCGAAAGGTGTAATGGTAAAAACATTATAGTTCATGGAGCAATTCTTTTGCAGGCCGGGCACTTAGTTTGCCTTGCTTAACCACGTTCAGGTTTTCAACAGCCTCTTTTAATTCCAAAAGCACTTGCGCTTTTTCGGGTGAAAGTGGTCTTGATTTTACAAACGAAAAACTTTTAAGCACTTCCATGAAAAAATCTGCTTTATTATCGGGTATTTCTACTAATATTTTCATGTGTTTTTTATTACAAAGATAACCAATATTAAAAGATAAGTAACCATTCATCCTTTACCTGAAGAACATACCTTTACATTGATTTAGGCTATTAGGCCGTAGGTCTTTAGGACTTTACTAAGTCAAATAATGTTTAATTTTAATCCACAATATCACCTAAAATGATGAACCCTAATACCTAACCCCCAAATCCTAACCACACAAAGTCCAACCCTGAATAGTTACAATGATTATTATATGTAGCCCGAATAGTAAAATATGAGTGGTAATACTATCAAATCCGGAAATAAGAAATAAAACTGCTTACACTGCTCATTTTGGGCCAGGATTCACGGGGTGACTGAAAAAGTCGCCCCGTGAAAATCACAAGTGTCGGGGCGACTTTTTCTGTCACCCAGACACTTTGCTGTTTGATGAAATGCCTGTTTGCTGTAATTTAATTA
>CAIRHD010000350.1 GCA_903878265.1 uncultured Bacteroidales bacterium
ATGTGCGTAGCAAAACACAACTTCACCCACTTTCAGGCTGAGGCACCCAACTTTCAAGCCTTGTTTTGCGGGTGTTTACCGAGGTGTACAGATGTGTAAAATTTATATAAAGCCTTGATTTTTTGTTACTTTTTGATCAAGTAAAAAGTAAGAGAAAGAGAATGTATTCAAATCAATAATACCAATCAAGAAGTAAATTCAAATCAATTTTCCGTTAAGTAATAAGCCGGCACATCAAAATAATATGTAGCTGAGAACACAAAGAAAAGCACTGAGAATGAACTCCGTGAACTCAGCGAAGCGATATCACGAATTCCTTTAAAAACAAGCAATTATGAGTAAACTCTGTGAACTCCGTGCCTCCGTGGTAAAAATTTCAAATCTAAATGCGACAATTTATCCCGTTTTGAGTATAGTTAGTGCAATTTAAAGACGTACCCCAACTTGTCAAGCACAAGTCAGTGCCAGGGGTTCACTTTTGAGTGAAACCATGTCAACCTTCCTCCGGAGCACCGGAATATGAAATTCGAATGTTAGAATTGTGCCTGACCAGGGTTTTCAAGTGAGGCTTTTAATTCACGGAGATAGTCGCGCGGGGCAAGGCCGGTAACCTGTTTAAAAACGCGGTAGAACGATGCGGTAGAGTTAAAACCGACTGAGGCGTACATTTCAGATAAGTTTATCTGCTCATGATTCTGCATCCCGTTTTCCATAATTCTTTTAGCTTCGTCAATACGGTAGCGGTTGATGAAAGTCCTGAAATTTGCGGCAGTATTGTCATTGATGGCCTGATATAAATATTTCTTGTTCGTGCCCAGGATTTTAATAACTGCATTCAGATTCAATTCCGGGTCGAGATACAATTCCTGTTTATAAAACGCATCACGCAATTCTGTGAACAATGTTGCTTGCAACTGTATTTCATCCAGTGGTTCGCCAGGCAAAATCTTTACACCTTCCTCAATATTGTCGATTGATTCCTCTTGCTCCTTTTTCCACGCTATCCAGTTGCGGACATCAACGGCGAACTGGTCTAGTTCCTTTTCCTTTCGGAACAACTGCCTGCGAAATTGCCTCGCCCTCATAATATAAATCAACAAGGTTGCCACAAGCAGTATTGCAATGCTTACAATGAGTGTAAGAACCTCAATCCGTCTTTTGTTATTGGAAATATCGAGATTTTGGTGGGCGATGGTGAGGTCTTTCTCTTTCACATCAAGAGTGAGCATCATCTTGTCCAACTGCTCCTTTTGCTGCCTTGTAACCAACTCATCTTTTTCCTGGTAAAAAGCCACAAGACATTCCATTGCCCGGGTAAGGTTGCCCGTTCCCGTATAAGCCACCCAACTCATGCTGTCCACCCGCATTTGAAGCACGGGATATGGCTGAATGCGGAGGTATAACAAGGCCTTTTCCCCATATTGTATCGCTTCCCGATAACTTTTATCCACCAGTGCTCCTTGCATCAGGTTGCAGGATAACATGGCCAGGAATTGATTGTTCCCTATTTTTTCCGCTTCGGTTGTGGCAAGCAAAAGGTACTTTTTCCGCTCCTTTTCATTGCCTGTATTCAGGTAATGGTCTGCAAGAGAGCCATAAATATACACAAGCAGATCAATTTGCTTTGTGGTAATGGCTTTTTTCATGGCACGATTCATATAGAAAAGGCAACTGTCGTTTTGTTGCAGGTTCAGGAAGGTGAGACCCATGTTATAGAAGCTTAAAGCGTAATTCAGGGTATCGTGGATTTTCGTGGTCAGTGCGCAGGCTTGCCGGTAATAATTGAGCGCTTTGTCATACTGCTTGTTCTGATTCATGATGGTGGCCATCGACGAAAGGGAATTCCGCATCATCCGTAAATCGCCTTTCCGTTCGGCATAACCGAGCATAAATCGGGTGTAAACCAGCGCACTGTCGAGATTGCCGGCATTGTTATACGAATAGGATAACACCCTCCAGGCATCAGTAATCAACACCGAATCCCTTGAACGCGGAATCAACGACAATGAGATTTTTGCCATGGCCAGCGCCGAATCGATATTCCTCATGCGCAATTGTGCAAGACTCAGTTTATTGTGATAATAAAGCTGTCGGTCAACCTCTTTCCCCGAGGTGGCTTTCAACTTCCGGTTAATTTCCGCAGCGGACTCCCTGTACATGAAATGGTTCATCAAGCGTTCCACCGTGGTGTCGGCAAAGGAGTTTGCCGATCCATAAACCTGAATGGAGAAGATTCCTGAAAGAAAGACGGAAAACACTAAAGTTCGATTATTCATGTTGTTGTCAAGTTTAATAGGCCATTGCAGTAGTTATAATTAATTCAAAGGTAATGCAGAAAGTTCTTTTTTGAGAAATAAAAGTTCTTTTTTGAGAAATAAATAGTCATGAACAATGGAAAATTCCTTTTTGAGAAACAGAAAGTTCTTTTTTGAGAAATAAAAGTTCTTTTTTGAGATAGAAAAATTTAGCTTCCACGATAATTTTGCATCGGTTATTAAAAACTCAGCAAGATGAACTGTTACCGGATTAAAATTGTCGGCGATTTTAGAGGCACTGCTTTCAGGTCGGCTGCCATGCATGCGGCGCACCAGTTCCGTATCAAGGGGTTTATCCAATATAATGAGGACAATTCACTTTATATGGAAATCCTGGGCAAACAGGATGATATTGATCGGTTTGTTCAATACTGTCGCGATTGGTTCCCACCCGCCAGTATTGAAGATTTCATCGTAACCGAAAAAGAACCGGAAACCTACACCGGTTTCACCATAAGGAGAAGTATTTCCGAAGAAGAAAAACTCAAGCAAAACCAGCTTTGGTTTCAAAAATTAATACATAATCTCCGTTTGTGAAACCCATATCCCACAACCTAATTAAAATCCAATTTCTGTAACAAATCATAATCCTTTAATTTAAAATGAACTAAAATGAAAACAAATTCTACAAATTACAAAAACTTGCCAGCCAGATTGCCAAAAACCATTTTACTGCCCTTAATGCTCCTGATGATGTTTCTGTCATCGGTGAAACTTCAGGCACAAACAGCAACAGCTCCTGCGGCCGGGGATGGTACTGAAGGAAATCCATACCAGATCGCGACTCTTGAGAATCTTTACTGGATCAGCGTAAACTTAACAACATCTATTCCCACGTATTGTGTCCAGACTGCCGATATCGACGCTTCATCCACTTCGACCTGGACTAATGGATGGATTCCTATAGGATCTTATGGGGCCGGAGGACAGTATTTTTGGGGTTCATATAACGGGCAGGGGCATGTCATTAGTAATTTATACATCGGTGCGGGAGCCTCCAGTGATTATACAGGTCTGTTTCGAATTTCAAATGCTGTAATTTCAAATCTGGGGTTGACTAATGTTAATGTTACAGGGGGAGGAGGTGAAGGAACAGGAGCTCTTGCGGGCTACTCATCTTCATCTCCAATTACGAATTGCTATTCTACCGGCTCCGTTACTGCGCCAGGGAATGTGGGCGGACTTATAGGCAAAATTGGAAATAATGAGGTGACAAGATGTTTTTCAAGCTGTACAGTAACAGGCACTGGTAGTAACATCGGAGGGTTTATTGGTACAGTATTGTCTAACTCAGAAGTAACAAAATGCTATGCAACCGGTTCTACTTATTCAAATAGTTCCAAGCAAGGTGGGTTTGTAGGTGAGAGTTATGGTATCATTACTAACTGCTATGCTACAGGGAATTCATACAGCACAGCCCCGTCTTTTGTAGGAGGTTTTGTAGGTTGGAAAAGGGCCAGTAGCATAAACTACTGTTATTCTACCGGAACAGTTCCGGCAAGTGGTAGTTATTGCGGAGGATTTTCAGGTTATGGAAATTCAAGTTACTGCCTTTGGGATACTGAAACAAGCGGGACGAGCAGCGAAGGTGGCAGCGCCGAAGGCAGAACGACAGCTGAGATGAAAACCCAATCGACCTTTACCGATTCCTACTGGAATTTCGAAACAGTCTGGGGCATGATTACGGGCATCAATAACGGATATCCATACCTGCAATCATTCTATACCCTCTGGACAGGTACAACTTCATCCGACTGGAACACTGCAGGAAACTGGAGTACCGATGCGGTTCCCATTGCCAGCTCCAATGTTACCATCAATGCCACTGTTCCATCACCCGTTATAGATCAGGCACCGGCAACACCAGCGTTATGCAATAATCTCACAATTAGCGCCGGAGGCCTTTTGAGCATCAATCCGGGCAAAGCTCTTACTGTAAACGGTACTTTGAATAATATTGAAGGCGTTGCCGGTTTAAGCATCGAATCGGATGCCGCCAACGGTTCCGGTTCGTTGCTTCATTATACAGCCGATGTACCTGCTTACATTTCCACCAGCCTTACAGGCAGCGCTACACTCACCGAATTCAAATACCATCTTGTATCGGTTCCGCTCACGCCTTCCAGCAACTCGCCGTCGTCTCTTTTCCAGGATTGCTACCTCTATAATTTCGATGTGGCGAACAACATCTGGCATGGCCTTGGTACTTCAACCACTACCGATCTCGATGAAACCAAAGGCTACATGGTCTATTTTCCGGGGGTTTCAGCAACTTACTTCTTCGACGGAAACCTGAACGCGGGAGAATTTACCTCCACGGTAATCCATGCAGGAAGCGGTTACAACCTCGTTCCAAACCCCTATCCATCATCCATTGACTGGAATGCTGCTTCGGGCTGGACAAAGGCCAACATCGACAATGCCACCTGGATCTGGAACAGCAGCGCAGCTACGCCTTATGGGCCTGGTATCGTGGGCAACTATGCAGCCTATGTAGCCGGGGCGGGCACCAATGGCGGCAGCCGTTATATTGCTCCCGGGCAGGCCTTCTTTGTAAAAACCAATGCCGCTTCCCCTGTACTGAAAATGAGCGATGCGGTGAGGCTTCACAATGCAACACCTTTCCTGAAATCGGGCGAAAGCATTGCCAACTTGTTGCGGGTAAAAGCCAATGCCAACAATTATTCGGATGAAGCAGTGGTAAGATTTACCGAAGGTGCAAGCCAAATGGCCGATGCCAACTTTGATGCCGAAAAAATGTTTGGCCTCGAAAATGCGCCACAGCTTTATACGCTTACACAGGGCAACGAAAAGCTATCTATCAACAGCCTGCCTGCCATGTCGGGACAAAATAGTGTTCCCCTTAGCTTTGAAACCCAGTTTACAGGTGTGGTTAATTTAACTTTCGCGAATATGGAAAG
>CAIRHD010000351.1 GCA_903878265.1 uncultured Bacteroidales bacterium
AAAAACTAAAGTTTGTTTCATCAGCTATGTCGTCCTTAGTGACGATATTGGTTTGAAAATATTCTGAACTGTTGATGCCAAAAGTAAAGCCGGCTTCTATTTTGCCTTTATAGCTGAGCGGAAACCCAATATCCAGCCGGATGTGGTGGTTGTTTTCCAACAGAAAAAGTGGCGTGTCGTCGATGAAGAAAAACGATTTAGTACGAAAATAATTAAACTGGTTAAATGTATATTCAGTTTCTAAATACTTGGGTTTCCTGTCTGGTATTTCAATCCGGCCACCCAATAGTGCCGAGTTGTAAAAACGACCGAAAGACCCGTTTATTTTTGCTAAAGTGGCAAGTTTGCCCCAGTGGCTATATTGCAATTGCAGGAAAATTTCGTTGCTTCCTCCCGATGACAGGCTGCCGCCAAAATTGGCCGAAACACCTTTTTCATATTTGGCTACCATTTTGAATTTAAACCGCTGCGCAATGGTGTCGAACCATAATGTTGGGTATGCCGACTTCAGCCTATTTTCGCCAAGCACTTTGAAATATCCCGATTTAACTTCATCAATGTTTAGATCTCGAGCATAGTAAGTATTTGACTTCCTGTTGTTGACCTGGCCAATAATAGCGTTAGCAACATACAATGCCTGACCTTGTTGCAGCCCATCAACTTCCACACTGTTTACTCTTATTTCTGGTTTGCACCCATTAAATTTCATCCTGATACTATCGTGCTCTGCTTTGCTGATGGTATCGGTAACAAATTTGCGGATTTCGGGAATCAAGCGCTCGGCTGCAACATATCCGCTATCGATAAATGCTTGGGTATTCGAGAAATCGATCAAGCTAACATATTTAAGGTGGGGTTCGATGAGAACGCTCGCATCACAATAAATATCATATTTTGTTTGTTCCATCAGCATTGTGGCGAGTTGCGAAATAACATTATCCTCATCGGGTGGGTGATAATTTTTGGCTGCTTTGCTCCCAATAATTATATCAGGATCAAAATCCTCCATTGCAACATCTGAGGGGAAATTGTTGTACATCCCACCATCAAACAATAGTTTGCCATCAATCCTTATTGGTTTAAAGTAAAATGGGAATGTCATCGAAGCCCTTATTGCTGAACCCAAATCACCTTTTTTAAGCACATAAGTTTGGTTGGTTTGCACATCGGCAGCAACGCAACGGAAAGGCACCATAAGTTTGTCGAAATCATATTTCGCTGCCGCTGATGCTTGCGAAAACAACTCCAAAAAAGCAAAATCCATCCGTACCGGCGAAACAATGTTTGTCGGCAATTGGGTTTGCAGTGTGGAATCGTACTTAAACCTGAAACTCAACCATGAAGGATTGGGTTGGCCTTGCCTGAAAAAATAAGTATATTTTAGGTCGAGTTTTCCTGAAACCCATTTGTTGAATTCGTCGGAATTGATGATTTGTTGCATTTCGTCGGGTGAATATCCAGCAGCATATAAACCACCAATAATAGCGCCCATGGATGTTCCAGCAATATAATCGATTGGGATGCCATTGTCCTCAAGTGCCCTAAGTACGCCAATATGTGTAACGCCTTTTGCACCACCGCCACTTAACACAACAGCAACTTTTTGTGGATGGGCCGAAATCAGGCAAATATAAAAAAGCAATAAAAGGATATTGTTTTTCATGGCTTTATTGAAAAAACAGTATTGCAAAATTATTGAATTAATCTGGCACTATGACTGGATTTTTAGGCCGGTTCTTTTTTATACATATTGCTTGACTTATTTTTATTCAATGTTGCAGGCCCATTTCCAGAATCAATCAAAGCATCAAGTTCTTGTTGCCGTTTGGCTTCTCTACTCCTTTTGGCTCTTTTAATGCTGTCAAGTATCCCCATTTTAGATAGCTAATGTCTTGTAAATATGTTCAATACTGTTTTCTATCGGCAAAATCAAATTCAAACTCACTTTGTATATAAATCAATCATTTTTTGGATTGCTGCCGAACAAACGGGGCAAAAGTTGTTCACATCAAACGAACGCATCAAGCAATCTGGCGCTGGTCGGTAAAGCCCTTTCGCCACATATCCTGCCCCTTCGTACACTCCCAATTTCATGGCCTCATAATTATCCATCGGCGTAGGAATTGGCGTATTGGGGGCCAGCATCCCTTTCCATTTGCTGTCGAAATTCACCAAAGTGGTAATATTGGGCTCCCAAGGTTCGAGGCTTGGCGGGTAAATATCGTTGTATGAGGTAGATCCATCATCATATTCATCGGCCAAGCCAGCAAAACCATGTCCGAATTCGTGTACGAATATTTTAGCTGAATAATCGTTGCTGTTTACCGAGGTATTGTAAAAATTATAAATTGCACCACCACCGTATCTGGTCGAATTTGCCAAAATATAAATCTGGTCGTATGGCACGTTGGCAGCCAAGTTGCGAACGCTTTTGTTGTCGGTTGTCATCAGGTATCTTTCCGAATCGAAAGTATAAAAGGCACTGTTCAATATTGTGTTTTTCCATACTTTGTCGCCAGGAATATCGGTCCCGCTTTCAATTGATGATGCAAGAATACCACGGATATTGAATTTGTCGCGGTTTTGGTTATAAGGTTCAAAAGCAAAAAGGCCAGTGATAAATTTGTCGCAATCCATCTTGAATTTATCCATTTCGGCAGCGGTATAGCCTTCGGGCAGTATCACGATGTCGATTTTTTTTGCCGCTTCGCCCGAAATCAACGCATCATAAACCGGGTAAACCAGTTGCCGTTCTTCGGTAATAAAATAGCTTTTTGCTTCAACCAGGTATTCAAACTTTTTTTGATAGATGCCCATGAAATCCCGGCTGTAAAACTCAAGTCTCACATCGTTTTTTGGGAAGGGCATAATCACAGTCTCGGAAAAAGTGCGCGAGGTGTGTTTTGCTTCTTCGGTAAATTGCCATTCGGCAAACAATGTGCAGTATCCATGGCTGTAAATCAATGTGTTGGTGGCCATATCAAACGCTTTGATGTAGTATTCGCCATAGTTCATAGTATCGGCCAACCTGGTGTGGGAACCGCCCCAATAGGGTTCCGATATTAACTGGTCAATGGAGTACAACTCGTTTTGGCTGTTGCCTGTATGGAAATAGTCTATGCGCAAGGTTTTATCCAAAAACCATTCGTCGAAGGATGCAAAAGACTGTAAACATGCAAATATTAAAATTAAAGGAAGTACTGTTTTTTTCATTTAAACTTGCTTTTTAGATATGCCAAAAGTAAGAAATGTAACGATATATTTTTCTTCTCAATTCTTTTTTAACTTGCTTTGGCATGAATAAAAACAGTAAATTTGGTTACCACCCAATAAGGCCGAGGAGCTTCCAAACTTCTTGAAAAACCTCAAGAAACCACGAACAAATTCCACTGTTCAATTGTTTGTAAAACGTGATAGTTTAACCAAAAAGACCAATACGATTTAAAATGTCAGAAGTTAAAAAAAATGGTTCAAAAAGCGATGATGGATGGGTAAAAATAATCGCGCCTTACCGAAATGGCGACAACCTGCATAGTTGGTGGCAGGTTATCAATACTTTTTTTCCGTACATTTTGCTTTGGGGGTTGATGGTAATAAGTTTAAAATATAGATATTGGATTACGGTGCCGTTGATTCTTTTGTCCGCAGGTTTTCTGGTCCGATTATTTATTATTTTTCACGATTGCGGGCATGGTTCCTTTTTTAAGTCGAAACGTTTGAGCGAAATAGTTGGTTATATTTTTGGGATGCTTGCTTTTACACCTTATCACCGCTGGCATTATTCGCATCTTATCCACCACCAAACTGTTGGCAACCTCGACAAACGTGGCTTGGGAGATGTATGGACACTCACTGTTGATGAGTACCTTGCGCTGCCAAAAAAGAAACAGTTGGCGTATCGCATCTTCCGTAATCCAATAATCATGTTTGGTTTTGGGGCTGCACTGCTTTTTTTGATCGGCAACCGCTTTAGCCGAAAAAGTTTTTCGCGAAAGCAGAAAATGAGTGTTTATGCCACCAATGCCGGAATTGCTGTTTTAGCAACAACACTGTGCCTCACAATAGGTTGGAAAGAATATTTGTTGATTCAGATTCCTGTGATGTATTTCGCTTCAATTGGTGGTGTTTACCTTTTTTATCTGCAACATCAATTTGATGGTGTGCATTGGTATAGCGATAAAGAATGGGATTTTAAAACCGTGGCTTTGCACGGCAGTTCGTACTACCAGCTACCGGCTATTTTGCAGTGGTTTTCGGGAAATATTGGTTTTCATCATGTTCACCACTTGAGTTCAAAAATCCCTAACTACCGCTTGGAAAAATGCCATCGTGAAAATGAACTTTTCAGCAGTATAAAACCCATTCCGTTTCTTCAGGGTTTCAAATATGTGCATTTAAAATTGTGGGATACCCAAGCAGGGAAGTTGATCAGGTTTAAAGATTTGAAAATGAAATCGATAACGGCCTAACTACTCCTGGTTATTCGTGTATTTTGTAATAATCGTATTCCTTAGTCCAAGGTACATTTCCGTTACTTTATTCATCAAACCATTTGTATAGGATGTAAGGTATTCCTGTGCTTCTTTTGGGCTTTTCTTATATAGGTTTTGGGCTTCGAGTTCCCGCTGGTATTGGGTCGTAAAAATTTCATTTTCAAAAGGATCGCGCACAGCACGTACATCCTTTATTATTTCCTGGAATTTCAGGTTTGCAAGGTTATCAACAAAATCTATCGACCATCGGGCTGATTTTTCGTCGTATTTATTGGGGTCGTACAAATTGTAAGTTTCAGCAACCGAAAGGTTTCCTGCATAAATCGGTACATAGGGGCTGAAATAGGGATTGTCGAGATACACCCAATACACACCGCCAATTTCGTTTGGCAGCCAGCCGCGAAGCTGCATAACCATCCCATAATGCCCTCGGTGGCGGGCAACAGGGCGGCGATAGGTTTGTTTTATGAGTTTCCGCATTTCGCTTCCTGCAAAAGGCGTGGCCATTGGACTTTTTATGTAGCCGCCTTTCCCGTCAGGCACAAGCCATTCGGGATAGGAAGTCATGTCGTAAATAGTGCCTTCGAAGGTTGAACGCTGAAAAGCAATAACATCCTGAACGGAAATCTTTTTCTCCGGTACAGCCGAAAAAGGATACAGCGAAAGAGGTTCAACTGTTTGATAATAGGGTTGCATTCCTTTAAAAGGGTTTGCCGGGTCGAGAAAACGGTTAGGCCACTTTTTAAGGTTTGGAGTAAAAGTCTGGTAAAACAGCCAGAACCTGCTGGTTGCAAATTCAACCGGTAGTGGCGCGTAAATATCCTGCCAGATGAAAGGTTTTCCCGAAGCCGGATCGTACCAACCGCGTTCAACTGCTGCCTGCATATAATTGGATGAAACCATAAAATTCTTCTTGTCTGCAGCATCTATCTCCTTGATTATGCTCCAATTCGGTATCATGGCTGCCTGGTCGTCGCCCATGCGTTGTGCTGCCCAGATAGCCCCGGGTTTGTGGCTTTCGGATGTCCATCCCGGCCCAACACTGAAAACTTCAAAAACCCAGGCTTCTTCGGTATCGGCAATTACCAAAGTTTCGGAGCCATCGCCAGTGGAAGGCAGAAAGCCGTACGTTGTCATTAGTTCGCCAATAAAAGCCGTGGCTTCGCGGGCCTTTTTGAAGCGCTGCAAGGCAAAAATCATGGCTTGTTCTATGGTCATAATCTGTTTGCCTGTTTGCATGGTAACAAACAATTCTTCACGTTGGGAGGTTGTGCTTTCGGCGATGCCTAACTGGTATTCGTTCATATGCGAATACGCCGACTGGAAATACGCAAAAGTTTTTTCAACCTGAGGAATATAGCCAATAATTTTTCCATCGTCGTTCAACGGCTTGTCGGCATCCTGTATTCCCCAATAAACCGGTGCTTTTTCGCCAGATTTAAAAGTTTGTGCAGGCACCCTGAAAATCCTTGAATCGGCTCCAGCATCGGTATGCGAAATCATAACCGACCCATCGGCAGTTGCTTTTTTACCGGCAACAATTACGGTACAGGCAAATAATTCAGGTGTAAGAAGTAAAGCACTTAATGTAAGGGCGAGGAAAAGGTGTATAAAGGTTTTCATTCTTAAAATGGATTTGAAGTAAAAAAAAAATCTTGGTAAAAGTAGTAAAATGAAGGACCATACAGGGATTTCTGATTCCTCCTTCCAAAAACATGATTTTAATAGAAGCATTTCGATTCCAATAAATGGACAATCGGAAAATACACCAATGTGATTACTGTAAAAGATTCGATTAACAACTGTTTTTGGGAAATAAGCAAAGCAATTCCCACCTACTTCTTCCTTATATCATAAGCCAGTATATCGCCGCCATGCCTGAGGTAAAGCACGCCATCGGAAATTACGGGAATGGTAAAAAACTCTTTTGTTCCTACCGGCATTTTGAATGAACTTATGAGTTCCATTTTCCCGTTATCGGGTTTCACCAGGCCAACTTTGCCTTTTTCGGTGTAGAGATAAAGCATTTCATCAGCATAAATCAAAGCACCTTTATCAAATTTCAGAGAATCGGAAACCTGGCCTGTTGTTGCGTCCACACTGCAATAACGGCGGGGTTTGTATTGGGATGAATATATATAATTACCTAATTTAACGAAACCACCGTGTACATCCGAAACCGTTTCGTTATTCCAGATTTCCTTGATCGTGCGTCCATCTTCCGATAATGAAAGTTTTACGGCACCATTTCCTCTACCTGTGATATAATACAGGCTACCATTTTCGTACAGCGAAGTATTGGCATGAATATCGCCATCACCTTTTAATGGCCTGTTCCACAGCAGTTCGCCGGTTGCGGCATCAAGCCCAATAAGATTATGGATAGAATAATTAACGATGATTTTTCGCGAAGGCAAGGTGATGAGTAAAGGTGAAGTGTATGCAGTCGAATCTTTCATTGCTTTTGAAACCCAGGCAATTTTGCCAGTGAAGCGATCGAGGGCCACAGCGTTTGTATCCGGTCCGCCAGGAAAACAATAAACCAGTTTATCATTAATCAGTGGCCCTTCCGAATAGCCAAAACGTACATTTATTCCATGCAAATCCTTTAACATATCAATCGACCAATTTTCGTTGCCCGAATTTGCCTCGAAACAAATCAAGCGGCCCATGCTGGTTTCAACATACAGCAATCCATCAACAAGGGTAGGGGTTGAGCGCGAACCTGTAAAGTTTTCCATCCATTCGCGTCCGGTCTGTTTTTTCCAAATAAGTGTTCCAGATTTTGTGTAGGCAAACAAATAGCCTAAACTGTCGATTTCGCCGGTAACAAAAATCCTATCGCCAGAAACAATAGGCGAGCTATATCCATTTCCGATCCCCTCGACTTTCCACAAAACGGATGGTCCTTCATCTGGCCAGGATTTGAGCAGGTTTGTTTCGCCGTAGATTCCATTTCTCGCAGGGCCACGGAATTGCGCGATTGATTGGGCACTTAGTTTTGAAACAAAAAGCGCAAAACAAGCTGTGAATGAAACCGCTTGAAAAAAGCGGCGGACGTAAGGTTTTGTAAGCATATAATCAGAGGTTTAGGGTCAGGAAATTATGCGGTAAAAATAGGACATTGAGTTATAAATCAGTGCTCATTTTGTCAAATAGCCCGAAATAATCGTTGAAATTTGAAAAATTATCTGCAAAAGGAAAATAAGGGAAGGGTAAAGGTCAAAAGTTAAAATTAAAAAGTTAAAGGTTGAGTTCACTCCGAGAACCTCAAAATGAAGAAACGCCACTAAGTCGCCATGACACAAAAATTTACAAAGCATTGTTAATCTGTATAATAAACTTAGTGCAACTTCAAGTCTTTGCGTCTTAGTAACAATAAAAGACTTATCGGAGGGGACTCAAACTTCTATTTTCCATAATGTATAAGCAAATCAAGTTTACTCCTCAGCAAATCGCTATTTCTGTCATGCAAGATGCCATTTCCGTCATGTAATCCGCAATCCCATCACCCTTCCACTTCATTTGCCTTTTGCATGGTTTCAAGTTCGGAATGTGCATTCTCCCAGATTTCCATTTTAAGTTCAAGATCTTTCTTCAAACCTTGATATTCTTGAAACAAACGGGTGCTTTTGGCTGTATCCTTATGGTTTTCGGGGTTGGCCAGCAATTGGTCGTAGCGCGAAATCTCGTTTTCGATGGTTTCTATTTCCTGTTCGGCCTTTTCTACTTTCGATGCCTGTTTCCTGATTTCGCGTTCTAATTGCTTGCGCTTTTCGTAGTTAAGCTTGTTGTCCGAAAGGTTTTCGCCTGATTTTTGTTGCTCTATCCGTTTGGCTTCGAGTTGGGCAAGGTTCGATAGTTTACGGGCTTTTATAAAATCGTTGATGTCGCAAAGCCAAGTTTTGATTGTCCGGTTACGGAATTCAAAAATCTTATCGGTGAGGCCTTGAAGGAAATCGCGATCGTGGGAAACGATAATAAGGGTGCCATCATACCTCAACAAAGCGTTTTTAAGTATGTCCTTGCTAACCATATCGAGGTGGTTTGTTGGCTCATCAAGCACCAAAAGGTTAACCGGGACCAAAAGAAGCTTTGCGAGTGCAAGCCTGGCTTTTTCGCCACCTGAAAGCACTTTTACCTTTTTGTCGATGGAGTCGGCACCAAAAAGAAAACTCCCCAATATATTCCTGATTTTCGCCCTTATTTCACCTGCGGCCACATCGTCAATAGTTTCAAAAACAGTTTTATCGGGATCGAGTAATTCGGCCTGGTTTTGGGCGTAATAGCCAATTTTTACATTGTGGCCCAATTTACATTCGCCGGTAAAATCAAGCTCGCCGGTAATAATTTTGGCCAAGGTGGTCTTGCCTTCGCCATTCCGGCCTACAAACGAAACAAAATCGCCTTTTTCGATTGAAAGCTCAAGTTTGTCGAGGACTAATTTTTCGCCATAGCGCTTGGTAAGGTCTTTGCAATCGACCACAACCCTGCCCGAAGATGGTGCAGGTGGGAACAAAAAGTGGATTGCCGACGCATCTGTTTCGTCCACTTCAACCCGCTCCATTTTATCAAGCAGTTTTATCCTCGACTGAACCTGTCGTGCTTTGGTGCTTTTGTACCTGAAACGCTCCACAAAACTTTCTATTTGTGCAATCTGTGCCTGCTGGTTGTCGAAGGCGGCTTTTTGGAGTTCCATCTGCTCTTCGCGCAACTCCACATACCGCGAATACCCGGTTTTGTAATCATAAATGCGGGCATTCATAATTTCGATAGTCCGGTTGGTAACGTTATCGAGGAAAGCCCTGTCGTGCGACACCAGAACAACAGATCCACTGTATGTGATCAAAAAATCTTCGAGCCACTGAATGGATTCGATATCGAGGTGGTTGGTAGGCTCATCAAGTAAGATGACATCAGGTTTTTTGAGCAGTATTTTTGCTAATTCAACCCGCATTTGCCAGCCTCCGCTGAATGTGCTGAGCGGCTTCCCAAATTCTGAAGGTTCAAAACCGAGGCCTTTTAATACTTTTTCGGCTTCTTCCTGCATGTTTTGTCCGCCAAGCAAGTGAAAGCGGTCGGTTGCTTCGGTAAGCCTTTGAATCAGTTTTGAATAGGATTCACTTTCATAGTCGGTGCGTTCGGCCAATTCGGCTGAATATTTATCCATCAAATCGTGTTGGTGCCGCGCTTCCTCAAAAGCCGTCATGGCTTCCAGCAATACATTGAGTTTGCTTCCTGTGGCCATTTCCTGGGGCAGATAACCAACCGTGCTTCCCGAAGGACTTGCCACAATACCGCCTTCTGGTTCTTGAAGACCGGCAATAATGCGCATCAAGGTTGTTTTGCCGGCACCGTTTCGCCCCACAAGGCCAATGCGGTCGCGATCGCCAACAAGGAAACTCACGTTGCTGAATAGGTAATCGCCTGTAAAATGTACCGAAAGATTGCTTACTGAAATCATAGTCGGCAAAGGTATTACTTTTGAAGGAAAGAAAAAGTTGGAGGGTGGTAGAGAAGCGAAGGTTGAGCGCATTTGCCATTTGGATAAAGGCTGTAGTTTTGGTTGTATTCCTTTATTGTTGGGGTGACAGAAAAAGTCGCCCCGACAATACTTTCTACCGAGATGAAGCTCCAAACCACTTAATCATTTATGAAAATTAAATATCCTTAAAATATGAGTCCGATCCGAAAAGTCTTTTTTCGCCACAAAGTGTTACGCTGAGCCTGCCGAAGTGGCACAAAGCCACTAAATTTACTCATAATTGCTTGTTTTTAATGGAATTCGTGATATCGCTTCGCTAAGTTCACAAAGTTTATAGTGCTGATTAACAATGCTCTGTGTTCTCTGTGCCTCTGTGGTTTTCTTTTTTTGGAGTTATCGGAGTGGACTAAAATATCAAACAGTGAATTGCTACTTGAATAACCCCGTTTGTTCAAATTATCCGACAAATCGTTAAACAATATTCTTATAAAGATTGTTATTAATCGCAATGTGGTTTCTGCGCCCACAGGATTCACTAACTTTGCGCCTCAAATTAAAGGGATGAAAGACAAAAGGATTAAAGCCGGGTTTTCGCGATTGGACAAGGATCAGAAGATAAACTTGGTATCATCACAACTAACTGACCCGGCCTTATTCATCCGTACATTATACGATTCGTGGCACCGTAACCCGGCAGTTCAAAAAATGTACGACGAGTTTAGCGAAAATACCATTGGCAACTACTTTTTCCCTTATGGCATTGCCCCTAACTTCCTGATCAATGGCAAGATGTACATGGTGCCTTTGGTTATCGAAGAAAGTTCGGTGGTGGCTGCAGCTTCGGGCGCGGCTAAATTTTGGGCCGAAAGAGGCGGTTTCCATAGCGAAATCATCGGTACTGAAAAAATCGGGCAAGTACATTTTATATGGAATGGCGGTTACGAACTGCTAAAAAGCCTTTTCCCCGAAATCCGAAACCTAATGTTTGCCCATACCGAACGCTCCACATCGAATATGATGAAACGGGGCGGTGGAATTTTGGATATTGAACTGGTGGACATGACGGCTAAAATTCCGGATTACTACCAAGTAAAAGCAACTTTCGACACTCGTGATTCGATGGGAGCCAATTTCATAAATTCGTGCCTTGAGGAATTTGCCGATACCTTGCGCGATTTCGCTGCCGCAAATGAAGCCTTCTCAGCATATAGCCTTCAGGTAATAATGTCAATCTTGTCCAATTATACCCCAAATTGTTTGGTGCGTACATGGGTTGAAGGAAACATAAAGGAAGGCCATAACTACGACGATTTATATACCGACAAGGAATTTGTTGCCCGTTTTGAAACAGGTGTACGCATTGCCCAGGTTGACAAATATCGTGCAACAACGCATAATAAAGGCATTTACAATGGCATTGATGCTGTAGTGCTTGCAACAGGCAACGATTTCAGGGCAGTGGAAGCCTGCGGGCATGCTTATGCTTCGCGCAATGGCGAGTACAGCAGCCTTTCGAGAGTTGAGATTTCGGGCAATATTTTCCGCTTTATCCTCGAAGTCCCTATGGCACTGGGCACAGTAGGCGGCCTTACCCATCTGCACCCGTTGGCAAAACTATCGCTCGAACTGCTTGGCAACCCCAATGCATCCGAACTTATGATGATTGCCTCTGCTGCAGGATTGGCAAATAACTATTCAGCAGTAAAATCGCTGGTTACCAAAGGGATCCAGAAAGGCCACATGAAAATGCACCTTCTTAATATCCTTAATGTGTATCAAGCCAACGATGCTGAAAAAATCCGTGCCGTTGAACATTTTAAACATGAAAAAGTGTCGCATTCTGCGGTAAACAGTTTTTTGGAAGCGATAAGGTAGTGGGATAGCTGAAAAGTAGGAAGGCGGGAAATAATTGAATTTTGAACAATTGATGGATAACAAGAAAACCTAAAATAATTTGTTTTGAATTGTAACGCTTATTTCAATGCAAAACTCTTGCTTACCGCTGAGTACTTGGTGCTTAATGGCGCTAAAGCATTGGCCGTGCCGCTGAGGTTCGGGCAGAGTATAATGGTGGAGGAAAACAATAATGGGTTTATTTTCTGGCAAGCAATAGCTTACGACGGCTCTGTTTGGTTTAGTGGAAAGTATTGTTTGGGCGATTTCAGCATTAAGGAAAGCAGCAACGTTTCTATAGCTGTTCATCCCCAGAAACTTTTGTTGGCAGCAAAAAAACTCAACCCTTTGTTTTGTGATAAATCTGCCGGATGCAATGTTATCACAACACTAAACTATCCTTTGCTTTGGGGTTTGGGGAGCAGTTCCACGCTTATTGCCGCTATTGCTTTCTGGGCTGGAATCGATCCTTTTCAATTGCATTTTAATATATCTAAAGGCTCAGGTTACGATATTGCCTGTGCAATCAACAACAAGCCTTTGGTATATTCTATTCGGAATAAGAAACCTGAAATTGAAATAGTTGAGTTTATGCCGTCGTTCCACAAAAAAATCTTCTTCGTCTATCAGGGCAACAAACAGGATACGGCAGAAGGGATTACCCAATTCCATAACCGAAATTCCCAGCCCGATACTATCGCAATCGAAAAAGCCAGTTCGCTCACAAGCCAGATGCTTGCAGCTTCTACTCTAACAGATTTTGAAAACTGCTTATACGAACACGAAAAACTTATAAGCAACCTTATTGGCTTACCATCAATAAAACAGGGTCTTTTCAGCGATTTGCCTGGCGAAGTAAAATCATTGGGAGCATGGGGCGGCGATTTCTGTATGCTTACCTGGCACGATAATCCTGAGCTGCTTTCAAGTTATTTGAAAAGTAAAGGCTTGGAAACATGGTTTAATTTCAACGATATAGTACTTTAGCATCCAAATTAGTGCAGATGACTAATTCTGATTTTACCGGCTTTAGATTAACAACTGCAATCCACCAAGCTGTTAGCGTTTTATGGCAATCGCCAAGTAACATCGCCTTGGTT
>CAIRHD010000352.1 GCA_903878265.1 uncultured Bacteroidales bacterium
ACATTTATCGAGGGTTATTTTTTTCACCGATTCTTCCGAAGCTAACAAACCGTAAGGGTGATTAGTCCCATAAACCAAAACCGAGTTTACGCGTTGTGAAATAGCTTTAGGGTCGTTTTTCTCTGCTTCGAGGCCCGAAAGTGTCTGGGTGCGGATTTTCTCCATTTCATCGGCTTTAAAAGTCGAGTTCAATAATAGATCCGACATAATAGTGAGTAATGCCTCATTATGCCTGGTCAAACAGTTTGCCGACATACCATCGGCAGAAGTATTGAGGCTTGCGCCCAACATATCCACTTGTTCGTCAATCTGATCCTTGGTACGGGTTGTTGTTCCTGTGCGCATCAACTGTCCGGCAAAGTCGGCATAACCAGCCATATCTCCCTCAAAAACCGGATCGTTATCCAATACCAATGAGTAGGATAAACGTGGGATTTTGTGGTTTTCGACAACAAACACTTTTAGCCCATTGGCTAATTCAAACGACTGGTATTCCCCAATTTTGATAATTGGTGCTGGGCCTGCTTGTGGACGGATGCTGCGGTCGAGGACAACTTTTGGTTCCGGCTCAGCTTCAACTTTAATGGCTTTCATTTTTTTCACCTGGGCAGCCAATGGTAGCGTGATGATCAAAGCTGCTATAATCGATAAGATTCTATTTTTCATGATTTGGTTCCTCCTTTAGTTTTTTTCGGTTGGTTTCGGTAAATAAGTCAGAACCACCCTGTTTTCAGGGGTCAGGTATTTTTGGGCTACCCGTTTCAAATCGGCTGGGGTAACTTTCATATAGCGGTCAATTTCGGTATTTATAAGGTTAGCATCATTAAAATAAACATGGTAATTGGCCAAGTTTTCTGCAATTCCTGCCATGGTGCTGTTTCCGGTAACAAAATCATTTTCCACTTTGTTGCGGAGTTTCTGGAATTCGGCATCCGATATTTCATCCGCTTTTACTTTATCAATTTCGGCGATAATAGCTTTTTCCAGATCGGCTGGTTCAATACCCATATTTACAAGCCCAAAAATGAGGAACAAGCCCGGATCTTCGAGTGCGAAAGGGAACGACATTACCTGAAGGGCTTTTTGTTGCTGGTCAACGATGGCTTTATACATGCGGGAACTTTGTCCATCCGAAAGCAAAGTGGTAAGCATTGAAAGTGCGTATGAATCAGGAGTCCCCTGTGCTGGCATGTGGTACGACATAATTACAGCTGGCAACTGGATGTTATCATAAACAGTTTCGCGGACTTCGGCAGTTTTCTCTGGCTCAACAATACTCGGTCTGTAGATCGGTTTTGTGCTTCGAGGGATATCTCCGAAATATTTTTCAATGAGTTTTTTTGTACTTTCTACATCCAGGTCACCCGCAATTGATAATGTGGCATTATTGGGAACATAATAAGTACTGTGGAAATCCATGAATTCCTGAAGTGTGGCCTGGTTTATATCCTTTGGATCGCCTATTGGGGTCCACATATAGGGATGTACTTTAAAGGCATTCGACATGGTTTTTTCAATAACCGAACCATAAGGGCGATTATCGTACGATTGTTTCCGTTCTTCTTTAACAACAGCACGTTGGGTTTCGACACCAGTGCTATCGATACGAAGATGGACAAGCCTTTCCGATTCCAGCCATAGCCCCAGTTCGAGTTGGTTACTTGGCATAAGCTCATAATAATAAGTACGGTCCTGCGATGTGTTTGCATTTAATGTCCCACCGGCTGTTAGGGTAATTTTGTCGTAATCGCCACGTGGTATGTTGTCCGAACCTTCGAACATGAGGTGCTCAAAGAAATGGGCAAAACCGGTACGTCCGGTAACTTCATTCTTCGACCCTACATGATAAAGGATCGAAACGGCCACAATCGGTGTTGAATTGTCCTGATGCAAGATAACATGCATACCGTTCGGCAGATCATATTCAGTGAATTTGATACTGCTTTGTTGCGCCATAATGCCCAAGAATGGGAAAATTGCCAGCAACAGGATTAGAAATCTGACTTTCATACGTTGTTTTTAGGGTTATTTGATTAAGGATTATTTAATTTTAAAGTCATAAGTTACTCAAAATGAGAAAAAACCACTTAGCCGCAACTACGCAATCCACTTAGTGGCCGAGTTGGCTAAATTAGTAGTTCTGTTTTAATTTGCACCTTGATTTTTTGCATCTATTTTTATTTTCCAATCGCCCTTTTTCAAGGCATTTTTGGCGTTTCTTCCAATTTCCATTTTCGGGCTTGGCATTGATTAAATGAAGAGAAAAAGCTGTTCGGTATCGGCTACATCGGTTTTGTAATATTTCCCATCGGCAGATTGCATTTTCAGT
>CAIRHD010000353.1 GCA_903878265.1 uncultured Bacteroidales bacterium
AATCACAACCGAACGACCACTGAATGACCACTGAATAACCACCGAATGACAATCGAATCACAACCGAATCACCACCGAATCACCAATTTCTCCATCATGAAACAGCTCCTACAAAAAACCACCTTCCTACTTTTCTTGATTTTTGCCCAAGCTACCGGTATGGGTGGAAATATTTCAATGTGTACCTGGAACCTGAAAGATTTCGGCAATACAAAGAACGATAGCGAGATAAAATACATAGCAGGGATACTTAAAAACTACGATATAAATGCCATACAGGAAGTTGTGGCCAAATCGGGTGGCACACAAGCTGTTGCAAGGTTGGTCGATGCCCTAAATCGTTCCGGTGCATCGTGGGATTATTGCATAAGCAACCCCACATCTTCATCGGCATCATCGTCCGAACGGTATGCGTTTATATGGAACAAAAGTAAGCTTAGTAAGGTAGGCGATGCCTGGCTCGAAAAAAAATACAATTCAGAAATAGATCGGGAGCCATACTTTGCCACTTTTAATACAGATGGTAAAACCTTTACGTTTGTTTCGTTTCATGCAATATCCAAAAGTCGGCAACCAGAAACCGAAATAAAGTATTTCAAATTCCTTCCAGCCGAATACCCCAAGCTAAACCTTATTTTTTGTGGCGATTTTAACCTGTCCGAATCACATTCTGTTTTCGATCCGCTAAAAGCCATGGGATATTCTTCCTTGTTGCAAGGGCAAAAAACCTCATTGCGCAACCGCTGCTTGTCCGATGGCTGCTTGGCATCGGAATACGATAATATTTTTTATACGCCTGCCACACTCAAAGTCATTCAAAAGGGTATAGTTCTTTTTTACAAGGATTTCCCCGATTTGGAAACAGCAAAAGGCATTTCGGATCATGTGCCGATGTGGGTCGTTTTTCAGTAAGGGTTATCTACTCTGTAAAGCCATCTTTTGCAAATAAAAACCAAAAATCAGCTATCAATTTTCTTTTGTATAATAATACTCTGTGTACCTCAGTGTTCTCTGTGCCTCTGTGGTTTTCTTTGATGGTTTACGAAATCAGCACAAGGGTAATTGCACCGAAAAAATATTTTGCATATTGCACATAATCAGATCACAGTGTTATTTGATAAGAACAAAACTATCGGTATGGCGGGTGGGAGGCAGCTTAGGGTAGTACGTTGATAACATTTGCCAGGTATTACAATTATTATACAAAAATTTACTATACTTTTGCTATACATAACAGTACATTCACACTCCTAAAAACAATTACTTCGTCAAGAACTAAGCCAAGCGTTCTCTCAATTACATTTGAAAATAAGCCAAGGAATGAGTAATTCCACCCATTTGGTGAAAAACTAACAAGACCAATTTAACACAAATAGACAAAAATCCATAAAATATGGTATTTATGGCAAAATCAACACTCAAACAATCAGAAACACACCATAATTCATGATATTTATGGTAAATCATCACACTCAAATCATCAAAAATAGTCCATAAATAACGGTTTATGGACCGGTAACGTATCAATAAAAGGGCAATATGGAATCAAACAGCAGGAACAATCAGGGACGCTTCGTCAGCGGCCACAAAGGTGCCAAACCAAAAGGTGCTATGAATAAAAATACCCGCGAATATCTGTTACGCCTCGATAAAATCAACAATATACTCGAGTCCAACCTCGAAGACAATATCAGTAGTTTGAGCAAAAAGGAGCAAGTCATGCTATGGCTCGAACTTCAAAAAATCATGCACATAAAAATGTCAAAATTCACCGAGCCAGAACCAGAAAAAGAGCGGATAGAAAAAATCGTATTCGAAGTTATTGGAGAGGAAAGGTCGCAAACCGAAATACAAGCCGATCCACCACTACCATCCGGTTCAGACACTGCCACATCTCAAACAGGCTCTGCCGCAGTTGATGGCGAAAATGTCGGTAGTCCGAAACCATTTCGTAGAGCCAGTAGCATCTAATCAATAAAGCCAAGAAAATACACGATACCAAAAAGCGAATTTGTCCATCAAATTTTGAATTATCTTCGCAAAAAGCATATTATGCAAAAGCATATTCCAACAGAATCCGAAAGCATCATCCCTATTCTTTCCCGGTTTAAGGCCAGTGCCACGGATGTATATGGCCCGAAACTGAAAAAGGTAATCCTTTACGGTTCCTATGCAAGAGGAGTGGCACATACCACCTCCGACATCGACCTGATGATTGTTCTTTCTGATATGGAATCGGCATTTGTTGAAATTGATCGGCTGAATGAAATAAAATTTAATATCGGGCTTGATTATGAAGTATATATATCAACCAATCCTGTTTCAGAGAATAGTTTTTTCAATTCAAAACTGCCTATATTTAAAAATATAGCCCGCGAAGGCATCGAAATATGAATGAGAATGTGAGCGTTTTTCTGGAAAAGGCTTTTGAGTGCCTTGCTGATGCACAGGCCCTGCTTGAAAAAGAGAGGTTTACAGCAACAGTTTCACGAAGTTATTATGCCATGTTTCACGCGGCTCAGGCAGCTTTGTTTTCAGAAAAATCTGAAGCTTATACGGATATATGAGTAAATGTGCAGTTTCAAAAATCATTTATTAAAACCGGAAAATTCCCTGTTTTATTTGGAAAAACTTTTTCAAAAATCCTGGATCAACGTTTGAAAAGCGATTATGAGATTGGCTTCAAAGCATCACCATCCGATGCTGAACATACATTTCAAGAAGCAAGTAGTTTTGTATCAGCAATACAGGATTTTTTAACCACCAATCCTGGTTAGCTTTTACACTCTCTTCCATTCCTCCTCTTCTCAAATTCGCCAATCTCCATGTCTCCCCATCTCCATGTCTCCCCATCTCCATGTCTCCCCATCTCCATGTCTCCCCGTCCCCAAGTCTCCCCGTCTCCTCACTCATCCCCAACCCTCAAATCCACAATTCCACACAAGGATCCCAAAAGATTTCTTTGAAATTCACAATCTGATCCCCTTCCAAAATAACACCTTCACTTTCGAGTAGCTGCTGCATGGTATTAATTCCGCCAAAATGATTTTTCCCTGTAAGCAAGCCGTTCCGGTTCACAACACGATGTGCAGGGATATGTTGCAGTTTTTGATGCGAAGCATTCATGGCCCAGCCCACCATGCGCGACGAACCACCTGTACCAAGATAACGCGCTATGGCACCATACGATGTTACCCTGCCGTGAGGAATTAATTCAACTACGGCATACACTTTTTCGAAGAAAGAAATATCGGCTGGCAATGGGTATTGGTGTAATCGTTATTAAAAAAATAGTTTTCCAAAAAAGGTAAACACAAAATCAATCAGAGTCTGTCCATAAAGTCAAGTATTATTTTTATTTACGATGTACGAATGTCGATTGACAAGTATAACTCGCGGAGAACAAATCGTAAGTCGTAAATTGTAACTCGTACATTTTTGGATAAACCAAGTTTAAAAACATACTCTAATTACGCCTCGTTCAATCTGAATTTCAGATACTTAATTGTCAAGCCTTGCGAAAGCCAGATTTTTTCATAATGTGTTTGTACATCTATTACATCCTTTACTTCGCTATCATCGGGATTGGCATAAAGGTCGCTGTTGGCGTATAAAAGCTTATGGTCATGTTCATTAATTACATCCAAAGTGTAGTTGTAAAACATATCGTTATCCGTTTTCAGATGGATAAGTCCGCCTGGCTTCAATAACTTACGGTATCTTTCAATAAATTCCGGAGAGGTGAACCTCTTGCTTTGCCTTGGGCTATTGGGTTGCGGTTCGGGAAAAGTAATCCATATTTCGTCCACTTCGGCAGGGCCAAATACCTGACAGATATTTTCGGCCCTAATGCGTAAAAATGCAACATTGGGCCTTTCTTCGTCCTTGCTTGTTTTGGCACCACGCCACATCCGCGCGCCTTTTTTGTCAATGCCGATAAAATTCTGTTCTGGATATTTGCTCGATAGATCAACTGTATATTCGCCTTTGCCACAGCCCATTTCAATAATTATCGGGTGGTTGTTCCCGAAGAAACCGGCATTCCAATTTCCACGCAAAGAAAATCCGGCGGAAAGCTCTTCCCAGCCGGGTTGAAAAAAATGTTCAAAAGTCTCATTTTCAGCAAATCGCTGAAGTTTCCTCTTTGCCAAGGTTGTGGGGTTTGAAGTGAAGGTTTAATAAAAACGAAGCCAAAGCTTAACAAAGACTACGAACTTTTTTTCTTGAATATCCAGTACGAGGTAAATCCAGCTTTCTTCAATTCGGATAATTGCTTGGTGGCTTCATCATAGGTTGCAAATCCTTTAAGGCTAACCACATAAAGTCCTGCCGGTGTTGTATCCACTACAGTGGCGGCATATCCTTGTTCCTCTAAGGAATTTATATGTTTCAACACATTGTTGTGGTCGCGGAAAGCACCGCTTATGATATGAAAACCCTGAATTTGTTGTACCGGTTTAGCTGGTTCTTCAATTTTGGGAGAAACCACTGCTTGGGCAGCTGTTTGAGAAACAAGTTTTGCAACTGGTTCGGCAATGGTAATTTTATTTTTGGACAGCTCAGCATACGAAACACTTCCAGGCTCAAAAGGAAAGTTTTCTGCTGCCATTATGCTTGCCGGAGATTGTATGCTTTCTGAAACATTTGCATTGGTTTGTTTTGGCAAATTGGCAATGTTTACCGTTGCTGTTTTACCCGGCGTTGAGCGCACCCAGGAATACATCCCGGTATAATTGTGAACGTAATTGTCTATTACATTGCCGTTGAGCGATCCCCAAATGGTAAAAGCGATAAACGGGGCGAGTAAAGCTGCCCATTTCAAGGTTTCGGGGATGTATGTGCGCAATTTCGATACCCATTTGTATTTCGCCGATTGTATTTCGGGAATTACATAAGGGGCAACATACACGCCTTTGGTTATGAACTCAGGCAAACCAAACGAATCGGCATTGAAATTGATTTGATGGGCAGGTGTAAATTCGATTTTCCCAGCAACATTCAGGAAAAGTTCGCCGATTCCATCCAGAATTACTTTGTCGCCATTATTGAGGCAATCAAGCTTTTTCCCTACCCACATTTTAATTTCGTTGAGAGAATCGCGGTAGGATATATTTTCTGTTGAAGAAATATAATTTGCCAATTGCCCATCGTTGCCACAAAGCCCGGCATTAAAAGCAACACTGCCCGTTGGAGGGAAAAATTGATGTGCTGCATGAATAATGTGTGCCGAATTGTAAGCTTTTATAAAGCCACCCAAACCGGGAACAATTACACATTCGTGCTTGTATAGTAAATCGGTAATATGCTTGGTTATCATTTTTATGATCGCATTTTCAATCTGCTAAGGTACTACAATTTAGATCCTGAAATCAAGTTTTGTTAGTAAGTTTAAGCAAATCTGCCGGTACGTCGATGCCAACAGTCTCAATATCAGTAACGGCCGTGTAGATTTTGAAACCATAGTGCAGCCAGCGTAATTGCTCAAGCGATTCGGCCAATTCAGATGCGGCAGGTGGCAAATCCAGTATTGTTTTCAAAATGGAGGTTCGGAAAGCATACAAACCTATATGCCGATAATACTCTTCGTTTTGCAACCAGTTTTCCCGCAGAATGCTACGAAAAAAAGGAATTGGAGATCGGCTGAAATACATTGCTTTGCCTGAATGGCCAACCACCACTTTTACGACATTTGGGTTAAAAATATCTTCGCTGTCGGTAATTCTCATGATAAGCGTCCCTATTTGCGATTCGTGATTTTGTAAAAGCGAAACCGCGAGATCAATCTGCGAAGGATCGATAAATGGTTCGTCTCCTTGTATGTTAACTATTACATCAAAGGGACAAATACCAGCAACCGACAGCTTATCGGCCACTTCGCCAATACGCGAACTTCCCGAAACATGCGAAGCAGATGTCATCATCACTTCGCCGCCACTTTCCTTCACATGATTGAAAATACGCTCGTCGTCGGTTGCAACAACAACTTTTTGCAGCATCTTGCTTTTTAAAGCTTGTTCATACACACGCATAATCATGCTTTTACCATCAATCATTATAAGTGGTTTGCCCGGGAAGCGGCTCGAACCGTAACGTGCAGGGATAACCCCAAGAGCGGAAACTGACATTGTTTTTGTTTTAGATTTGTTATCTGATCATTGGAGAAACTATAAACCTTACACGGCCAAATTCTTTTCCAGATTGGCCTTCTCAAACATGGCAAATAATACATTGCAATAATTTGAGAGGTTAAAATTACAAATTGTTTCCCTTGCAGCCACCGAAAGCCTGTTATAATTCGCCGGATCCATTTCGTTGATTTCGATTATACTTTGCCGGAAGTCAGCTGGTGTCGAACACAGGAAACCATTTTTGCCATGTTCGACAAACAGATTGTTCTCGCGTATGTCCGAACTAAAGACTGGAACGCCATTATTCAGGTATTGCTTTGTTTTGAACGCAGATTTTGAACGCTGTAACTCGTTGTCGATGAGGGTGGCAATGCCAACATCAAACATCGCGATGCGCTGCTGCAAATTCCTTTCATCCGTCCAATTTATATTTTGGGGCATCTCGATAACCACATTTTCAAAATCAGAGAAATATTCGGTTAGGAATTTTATTTCCAACTTATTGGTTACACCTAAAAGCACAAGTTTTATTTTGAAAGGCAGGTTGTGTAGGGCAGGAAAGAACAAATTGAGTAAACTTTCTTTGTGGTCGCCACCAAAACATCCTATCCAGCCTATAGTTAGAATGGAATTTTTCCTCTTCTTTATAATGTTCACATCGGGAGTTGGCGAAGTATTCAAGAACACACTTTTATTGAATGCAGACAGGTTTCGGAGCAATTCGGTGCTGCCCACCACAACCGAAGAACAATTTTGTATAAACCACCAAATTGACTTCGGTGGATATTCCAAATAATCGGCATCATCGAGATCATAAAATATGCTATCTCTCCTAATCAACACAAGCAATTTAAGCAAGTTGGCGTAAATGAAATTTGAATTTACGCGCTGAATCACAATCAACGAATCTGGTTTTCGGAACAATAGGGCAGACAAATATGCCCGCACAAATCGAAAAATAGTTGCGGGCATATAGCCAGGCATTACGAAATGGGAACCAATACCAAAATTTTCTTTCAAAAAATCCAAAGGATATTTCCCCCGGTACCGCACGCTTGGCGATTTAAGGTTGTAATGGGCAAACCAATAAACAAACTTTAATTTAGAATCTGTTTTGGGAGACCTCATCGAATGGCACATTTATTTTTCAACTGGAAACTGTCGAGAATTTTAGTAACCACTTTTTGAGAGGCATAAAAAGGCTACAATCTAATAGGAACGGGCAAATATCACCCTTTGCTTCGATGGTTTTCCGGTAAGGATACATTTCCCTTCTTCCAGTTTTCCATCAATAGGTATTAAACGGATGGTTGCTTTGGTTTCGTCTTTAATACGTTGTTCCGTTTCGGAAGTACCATCCCAATGGGCCGAAATAAAGCCCCCTTTACCATCAAGTTGAGCGACAAATTCTTCCCAGGTATCAGCTTTATTGGTGTTTTCCTCACGGAAATCATAAGCTTTTTGAAACAGGTTTTCCTGGATGCTTTCGAGCAAATGACTGATTTTATGTTCGATATCAATTAATTGATAAACGGATTTTTCGAGTGTGTCGCGACGGGCAACTTCAACTGTGCCGTTTTCGAGGTCGCGTGGGCCAATTGCCAAACGTACCGGAACTCCTTTAAACTCATATTCGTTAAATTTCCAGCCTGGTTTTTGGGTGTTGCGGTCGTCGTATTTAACACTGATGCCGAGAGCTTTCAGTTTTTTTACAATATCGTTTACCGTTATCGAAATAGTTGCAAGTTGCTCGTCATTTTTATAAATAGGGATAATTACCACCTGAATAGGAGCAAGTTTTGGAGGCAATACTAATCCGTGATCGTCGGAATGTGTCATGATAAGCGCACCCATCAAGCGGGTAGAAACACCCCAGGAAGTAGCCCAAACATAATCTAACTTGTTTTCCTTGCTCAAAAACTGAACATCGAAAGCCTTGGCAAAATTTTGCCCCAGGAAATGCGAGGTCCCAGCTTGTAATGCTTTTCCATCCTGCATCAAACCTTCGATGCAATACGTTTCCACGGCACCGGCAAAGCGTTCGTTTGGCGATTTTATACCTTTTAATACAGGCATTGCCATCCATTTTTCGGCAAATTCGGCATAAATATTGATCATCCTTTCGGTTTCCTCAATCGCCTCGGTTTCGGTAGCATGGGCGGTGTGACCTTCCTGCCACAAAAACTCGGTGGTGCGCAAAAATAAACGGGTGCGCATTTCCCAACGGACTACATTTGCCCATTGGTTAACAAGTATAGGCAAATCGCGGTACGACTGTATCCAGGATCGGTAAGTATCCCAAATAATGGTTTCAGAAGTTGGGCGCACAATCAGTTCTTCTTCCAGCTTAGCATCGGGATCCACAACAACTCCTTTTCCATCAGGCGAATTTTTCAGCCTGTAATGGGTTACCACTGCACATTCTTTGGCAAAGCCCTCAACATGCGAAGCCTCCTTGCTAAAAAACGATTTTGGTATAAACAATGGAAAATAAGCATTTTGATGCCCGGTTTCCTTGAACATATCATCCAAAACCCTTTGGATTTTTTCCCAGATGGCATAGCCGTAAGGTTTTATAACCATACAGCCCCTAACAGCCGAGTTGTCGGCCAAATCAGCTTTAATTACCAGGTCGTTGTACCATTGGGAATAATTCTCTTCGCGTGTAGTAAAATCTTTTGCCATTTTTAAAGTTGTGGTATGATAATTGTGCTTTTCGCAGTGTTTATAGAGCGCAAAATTACAAAAAATAATACTCTCTAAGAATAAATCCAGCTTGTAAAAGCGTTAATACCAAGGAGGCCGTTATGAAATACTTTATCCCAATCATGGTTGCAGTAATGTTGATCATTACTTCATGCACCACACAGAACCAAACCGCAGGTTACGACGATGTTTACTATTCGCCTAAGAACCAACCACCGGTTCCAAAACATTCGATTGTAATAAAAACGCCTGAAACGGATCTCAGCACATACAATTCCAGTGGGTCCGAAGCGCTTCAGCAAGACCCATCAACTGCAGCGGGCAACTATAGTAACGAGGATACCACCTACTACGCCGATCAGCAGAACTATTCGGGTGGTGGATATAATGAGGACGATTACTACGATTATGCATATTCGGCGAAACTAAAACGCTTTTACGACCCTGTTCCCTACGGCGGATACTATAACGATTATTACACCAATTCGTATTGGTACGACCCCAATCCATGGAATTATGGGTTTAGCATTTATATGGGATACAACTGGTGGGGCCCATCTTATGGCTATGGATATAATCCATATTACGGATATCCTTATTATGGCTACCCATATTACGGTGGTTATGGATGTGGTGGTTATAACGAAGGTTATTACTACAACAGTTACGACAAGAACTCACATTATTATGGCCACCGTGGCAGCGATGTAGGTGGGAGTTCGGGAAATGCATCAGCACGCCCTGATGGCAAAACTTTTGGCGAAAAATACGAAGCAAGGCTTGCTACCGGTAGGCCGGGCACTACAACAGGAAGAGGAAACGGCACAGTTGTAATAGATCCTAACCGCGGAACAAACAATAATGTACGCGGCGGTACAACTGCCAACCAAAATGCACGAAATGCAGCAAATGGATATACTTATACCCGTGGACAAAATACCAACAGCCCTGCTAACACCAACGGTCGTCCGAATGCGACTACACAACGTCCGAATGGCAATAACCAACCACAGCGCCAATACCAATATGTTTCGCCGAACAGGAACAATCAGAATGCCACACGCACCAACCAGAACAATGTAAACAACAGCCGGAATACACAATCCTATACATCACCGGAGTATAACCGCCCACGTTCGGGACAGGAATATACATCTCCTAAATATAGGAATACCCAACCATCGGTTAATGGTCAAAACAACAATAGGGTAACGCCTTCAGATAATGGTGCAACCCGCACTTATTCAAGGCCAAATACCCAACCTGCTAACAGCCAACCAAACCAGGTGCGTTCGTCAGATAATTACCGTGCTCCTCAAAATAACCCCCAACCTGCACGTTCCAACACTTACTCGGCACCTCAACGCGAAAGCGCACCAAGCCCACAAAGATCAAGCGAAAGTTATTCGCCATCAAGAAACTCGTCATCA
>CAIRHD010000354.1 GCA_903878265.1 uncultured Bacteroidales bacterium
CCCCTTGATGTTTTGCCTGACTATGAACGACATGGTTATTATGTTAATACCATGCAAAAGTAATTCAAAACCTAATAAATACAAATATTATTGCCATTATTTATCAACATGGTTATTAACTATTAATTCCAATTTAGGTTGGTAAGTGTTGAGAAATCGGCGGTGCAAACACTGTCGCCTGAAAGTTGCCAATATTTAAAAGGCCCCGGCGTTCCGGTAAACACAACTTTCGCACTTTCGGCGTCAATAACATCGAACTTTTCGGATTTAATCCGAAGCAATGCGATTTTAACAGAATTGGGCAAATAACCAACCTGGTTCACCAGAATACGATCAAGAGTATCTGATGATATTGCTCCATTTGAAATTCCGCTTGATTGTGAAGCGCAACCAAAGAACAATGCAATTGACAATATTATTGTTGCTGATGATTTCATACAATTTTATCCGATTTAGATTTATATCGTCCCCTGACGGGACTTTGATCATATTTTATTTGCCATTCTACCAATATGTTGTCCCGCTGGGACAGTAACAAGATACTGAATATTGGCAGAAATTATAATTGTGTCTAATATTTAGGGGCGGTCCCAGCGGTACTGGATATTGGTAGAAACGTTTATGCAATTCTATTTGCCTTGCTACCAATAGCTATTTGCTCGCGCCAATAATCTTACTGAACCGTCCCAGCGGGACTGAATATTGGTAGAAACCAAAGTAACCCCTGAACCTTGGAAGTCCCGTAGGGACGCAATATAACAAGCAGTTAGATGTTCTCTGAATATTTTAACCAGACAACAGTAATTTCATTTAGTGTATTTGTTTTTGAAAACCCAAGAATAAACACTCGAATGGTAAAACCAGGGATTGGAATCAATAAATCAGCTATTGGATTATTCAACCAATTCGAATTCGCCTTTGAGTGGAAGGTTGTTCGACGAAGTTCCCACAAACACTTCAAATTTACCAACTTCCGGTGCCCACTTTTTATCCAAGCGATAGAAAGCAAGGTCGGAAGGATGGATGGTGAAAGTTACTTCTTTACTTGTGCCTTTGCTTATCATTACTTTTTCAAATCCTTTCATCTGCTTCACCGGTCGGGCAACCCCGTTTCCAAATTCGTCGCGTATGTAAAGCTGAACCACCTCTTCACCATCATAATTACCAGTATTTTTAACAGTTGCTTTTATAGTGATGCTATCGCTAAGGCTGATAGTTGATTTGCTCAGTTTAAGGTTAGCATAGTCGAATGTTGTATAGCTTAAGCCAAATCCAAACGGGAAAAGAGGATCGTTCGGGATATCGCGGTATTTGCTTTCAAATCCGCCCGGATTAGAATTGACAGGACGGCCCGTGGAAAGCTGCTCGTAGAAAATCGGGATTTGCCCGACATGATAAGGGAACGATGCGGGTAACTTGCCGGATGGATTGTAGTCGCCAAACAAAACATCAGCAATTGCATTTCCCGATTGGGAACCAAGCAGCCAGCAATTCAAGATGGCATCGGTATAATCGACAACATCTGTTAAAACCAATGGGCGGCCAGTGAAAAGTGTGAGAATAACAGGCTTTCCAAGTTTTTTGATTTCGCGGAGCAGCTCAACCTGAAGCCCTTTTAGCGAAATATCGGCATAACTGCGGCATTCGCCACTCATCAAGGCAACTTCTCCCAAAGCGATTATTACCACATCTGCATTTTGGGCTTTTGCAATGGCGTCAGCAAAGCCACTGCGATCGGAAGTGTTTATATTTACCGGTTCAAAAAAGCCATAAGGATAGGTGGTTGTCAGCTTGCATCCTTCGGAATATGTTACCTCAACCTTGTTGCCAACTGCTGTTTTGATTCCCTCAAGCAACGATACCGCAGAATTTGTATCAGCCTTGGCGCGCCAGTTTCCGATAGGCGCATCTTTATCATTGGCAAGAGGGCCAATAACGGCAATCCGTTTAATGTTTTTCGACAACGGGAGCACATTTTTATCATTCTTCATCAATACAATCGAGCGCTTTGCAACATCGCGTGAAGCGGCTAGGTGGTCAAGACAAAGCGTGAGTTCTTTTTCTTTTTTAACATCACAATACTGGTATGGATTATCGAACAGGCCCAGCTTAAACTTGACACGGAGAACCCTTCCCACCATATCATCAATTTGCACCAAGGAAATTTTCTTGTCGTCAATGAGTTTTTTCCCATAATCGATATACAATTTTCCCATCATATCCATATCCACCCCTGCATTAAGCCCATAATAAGCAGCATCGTAAGGTGTTTCGGCAGCTCCTTGATAGGAAATTTCAGTAACCGAAGTCCAGTCGGAGACAACAAAACCATCAAAACCCCATTGGTTTTTGAGCAGATCGGTCTGTAACCAGCGATTCCCGGAAGCCGGAACCCCACCATTGGTATTGAAAGCTGACATTACGGTAGCTACGCCTGCATCAACTGCGGCTTTATAGGGAGGAAGGTAAACCTCGTACATCATGCGTTCCGACATATCTACCGTATTATATTCGCGTCCGCCAATAGGTGCCCCATAAGCGGCAAAATGCTTCACGCAGGCTGCAATGGTGTTGGCATCAGCCAGGTTATCGCCCTGAAAACCATGCACGCGTGCTTTTGCGGCTTCACATCCCAGATAAACATCTTCGCCGGCACCTTCCATGATCCTTCCCCAGCGAGGGTCGCGCGAAATGTCAACCATTGGGGCAAAAGTCCAATTGAGACCGTTTGCCGCAGATTCGATGGCCGCAATACGGGTACTTTTTTCTAAAGCAGCCCTGTCGAAACTTGCAGCTTCGCCAAGCGGAATAGGGAATACAGTCTTAAAACCATGAATCACATCATACCCAAATATAATCGGAATGCCGAGCCGGGACTCTTCGATAGCGATCTTTTGAAGCCGCCCGGTTTCCTCTGCGCCAACAATATTCAGGAAACTGCCGACTTGTCCTTGGCGGATATAATCATCAATCTTCGTATTTTGCTCTTCGCTCGCACTTGTACCTGTTGAGATATAAGGATTCGAAAACTGGCTCAGTTGGCCAAGTTTTTCTTCGAGGGTCATTTGGGAAATTAGCTCTTTAACTCTCTTTTCCGTTTTATCTTCGGGTTTGACTATAGCTGGTTTTTGAGCTGCAGTCCCAACCATCACCAAGCTTGCGAGTATCAGGCTTTGGAGTAAAGCCCGCGCTGAGTTACGATTTGAGGTTTTCATTTGTTTGGTTAATTTATGATGGTTAACAATTTGATAGTTTCAAACCAAAAGAAACAGGCTTTTGGGGAAATTGAAACTCTGTTGAATGATTTCTGTTGAGTGGATCAGAAATGATTTTGCAAGCCAGAAATTTGAGAATTGTGATGTAGATTTTACGGAAACCGCAATCTTTCTTCTCCATTTGAATTACATAAGGTCAATAACTGCTTTGATTTTCCCTTCCTCTTCTTCAGAAAAAACAGTATTTTCCAGTGTTTCGATATTGTCATTCAATTGCTTAACCGAACTTACACCCACAATAACTGAGGTAACGCGATTGTCGCGCAATAGCCAGGCTGTTGCCATCTGGGCCAGTGTTTGCCCTCTTTGCAAAGCCATATCGTTAAGCTTGTTTACTTTGGCAAGAAGCACAGGCGTAATGTAATCAGGTTTCAGAAAATGCGCCTTTGATGCACGCGAATCGGATGGAATACCGTTCAAATACCTGTCAGTCAGCACACCTTGGGCCAATGGCGAATACGCAACAAAACCAACTCCATTGGTTTCCAGAACATCTAAAAGCCCATTTTCAACCGTCCTTTCAATCATGGAATATCTCCCCTGATGAATGAGGCAGGGTGTTCCCATTTTATTCAGGATTTGTATGGCTTCGCTGGTTTGTTCGGGCGAATAATTAGAAATTCCGGCATAAAGAGCCTTCCCGCTTTTAACAATAAAATCGAGAGCCATCATGGTTTCATCGAGAGGTGTGTTAGGATCGAAACGATGGGAGTAAAAAATATCCACATAATCAAGACCCATGCGTTTCAGGCTCTGATTGCAGCTGGCAATAAGGTATTTTCTTGAACCCCATTCGCCATAAGGGCCATCCCACATATCGTAACCGGCTTTGGAAGTTATAACCATTTCATCGCGGTAAGCCGTGAAATCTTTCTTCAAAATAGAACCAAATACTTCTTCAGCCGAACCTGCCGGAGGACCATAATTGTTAGCAAGATCAAAATGGGTAACACCCTGATCAAACGCAGCACGGATTATTTCCCTTGAGTTGTTGAAGTTATCGGCAAACCCGAAATTATGCCATAAGCCTAATGAAATAGCGGGCAGCAACAAACCGCTTTTGCCGCAGCGGTTGTATTTCATCGTTTCGTAGCGGTTGCTTTCGGCTTTATAATTTTCTCCCATTTTTAGTTGTTTTAAAATTGTGATTGGTTTTTTCATTTGTTGTGCTGTTTTAAAAAATGTAAAATGTAAAGCTGACAAATGCACTATTCAATTAGTTTAAAAACAGCTTGGCTCTGATTTTATTAATGCCAAAACAAATACTATCCCAAAACCACTTTAACTTTATGTAACTTTCCATCCTCAAACAAAGGTACAAGATTTGAGGTTTGCAGCTTCCCATCAACAATAAGATTTTTTACTCCTTTTGATTTGCTTTCAGGATTCTGTATTTCAATCTGGTAGGTTGTTCCCCTGAATTTGCGTGTTACGTTAAAACCTTTCCAATCATTGGGTATGCAAGGATCAATCCTTAACCCATCGTAATCAGGTTTTATACCAAGTATAAATTGGGTTATGGTATAAAAATTCCAGGAAGCAGTGCCTGTAAGCCAGGAATTTTTTGCTTCGCCGGGTTTAAAAGCATCCTTACCGGCAATCATTTGCGAATATACATAAGGTTCTGTTTTGTGCAATTCGCTGACGTCTTCGAGGTACGATGGACAGATTTTCCGGTAGTATTCCCAGGCACGGTTGCCATTCCCAACCACCGTTTCACCAATCATAATCCATGGATTGTTATGGCAAAAAATTCCGGCATTTTCTTTATAACCAGCAGGATATGTGGATATTTCACCGTATTCGATATAATATTTCGTGAATGCTGGGTTGTTGAGGACAATGCCATGTTCGCAATCCAGGTATTTTTTTACTGAATCTAGTGCTTTGATAACCATTCCTTCTTCCTTACCGATACCGGCCATTGTACACCAGCCATTCGACTCGATGAAGATTTTACCTTCAATATTTTCGTGGGAGCCAATTTTATGGCCATAAAAATCATAAGCACGCAGGAACCATTCCCCATCCCAACCATGTATTTTTATGGCTTCAACCATGGCATCAATATGCTTTTGTGCCCGTGAAGCTTCGTCGGTAGCACCTCTCCTCTTACACAACTCAACGTAATCCCTTCCATAAACCACAAACAGCCCGGCGATCATCAGGCTTTCGGCTTTGCTGCCTTCAGTTTTGTTTTCGGTAGTCTGGAAACTTTCGTTCGGATCGCTCGAAAAGCAATTTAGGTTTAGGCAGTCGTTCCAATCGGCACGGCCAATCAAAGGCAAACCATGTGGCCCGAGGTTGTTGATTACGTGATCGAAAGACACTGTTAAATGTTGAAACAACGAAACTTCTGAACCCATTTTATTGTCATAAGGAACAGCTTCATCCAGAATGCCAAAATCCCCGGTTTCCTTTATGTAACTTGTTGTCCCAAAAATAAGCCACATCGGATCATCATTGAAACCCTGACCTATTTCATTGTTCCCTTTTTTGGTTAGGGGCTGGTATTGATGGTAGCAGCCTCCATCGGGAAATTGGGTGGAAGCAATATCAATTATGCGTTCGCGTGCCCTTTCCGGGATCTGATGCACAAAACCAATTAAATCCTGGTTCGAGTCGCGGAAACCCATCCCACGTCCGATCCCCGATTCGAAAAACGAAGCGGAACGGGAAAAGCAGAAGGTAATCATACATTGGTACTGATTCCAGATATTCACCATGCGATCCAGTTTTTCATCGCCGGAATTTAGGTTGTAAACGCTCAGCAAATTATCCCAATAAGCCCGCAATTCTGCAAAAGCAGCATCTACTTTTTCAGCAGTATCAAAACGCTCTATGGTTTTTTTTGCTTTCGTTTTATTGATTATGCCCTTGCTTTCCCACTTTTTGTCGTCGGCATTTTCGACATAACCCAGCACGAAAACCAAATCTTTGGACTCGCCGGGCTGAAGTTCCACCTCAATGCAATGCGAAGCAATGGGCGACCAGCCATGGGCAACGGTATTTGTTGGATTCCCATCGGCAACCACTTGAGGCTCGTCGAAACCGTTATACAAGCCAAAGAAGGTTTCACGATCCGTATCAAAACCTTTCATTGGGGCATTTACTGAGTAATAGGCATAATGGTTGCGGCGTTCCTTGTATTCGGTTTTGTGATAAATTACCGAACCTTCTACTTCCACTTCGCCGGTTGAGAAATTGCGCTGAAAGTTTTCCATGTCGGAGGCTGCATTCCATAAAGCCCATTCAATAAAGGAGAATATTTTTAGTTTTTTTACTACCGAAGAATTATTGGAGAGGGTGAGTTTTTGGATTTCGGCCCAGGTTTTAAGCGGGACAAAGAAAAGTGTTTTTGCAATTACCCCATTTTTTTCACCTTGAATCGAGGTGTAATTCATTCCATGGCGGCATTCGTAGCTGTCAAGCGGGGTCTTGCAAGGTTTCCATCCCGGCGACCAGATTGTTTCTTCATCCTTGATGTAGAAATAGCGGCCACCGCTGTCCATGGGCACATTGTTGTACCTGTAACGGGTAAGCCGGCGGAATTTCGCATCCTTGTAAAAAGAATAACCACCGGCAGTATTCGAGATAAGTGAGAAAAAATCTTCATTGCCAAGGTAATTGATCCATGGCCAGGGTGTTTGAGGGTTTGTAATAACGTATTCCCTGTTTTTGTCGTCGAAATGTCCAAATTTCATAATGTTGTTTATTGTTTTTATGATATACTCAAAATTTTGTGGGTTTTTTAACTAAGCAAGTTCCTTACTCCTTCTTTCGTTAAGTTCGATTGTAATTTCATCCATTTTCTTTTGGGTTAATGGATATAATGTCATAAACGCAGCGGCAATCAAAGCTACAATGGTTGGGATCCAGCTCATCAGCATAATAATGCCCGGAACTGCACCCTGTATGGAAACCGCATCTTGCCCGTTGTAATGGAAGGCTGACAGAACCAGTCCGATTATTGCACCGGCAATGCCACCACCAAATTTTGTCGCAAACGAACCGGCAGAATAAACCAAACCCGTAGCCCGACGTCCATTCTTAAATTCCGAGTAATCGGCTGCATCGCCCAACATGGCGAAGAACAAGGTTGGGAAAATGGCTGCCCCAAATTCGGAGATGATTCCTATTGCGAAGATCCCAATTGTGTTTTCGGGACTACAGAAAAGCAACATTGCATTAGCTGCACCAGAAAATATGAGCGCATAAATAAACAGGTTGCGCTTGCCATACCGTTTGCCCAAAGGCGAGGTTATCATAGCCCCGGCAATGGAAGCAAGCATAAGTCCAACCATATAGGATGCAGCCAAAAGTTGGTTATGGAGGTAATGCGTGAAATAAATCACCACTATCCCTTGCTTGATTGAATTATACACATTGAAGAGCATTCCAATAACCAATAGAATCAGCCAAGGCCGGTTGCGGATAAGGTCCCTGAGATCCTTGCCCAAATTTGTTTCCTGATCCTTGGGCGGTAAAACGCGCTCCCTGGTAGTTGCAAATGTTATCATGAGGAATAATGACAAGAAAATGGATAAAATATAAATTGCAGAACTATAACCCCTTTTCTGATCGATGATGCTTATATTTTTTGCTTCCAGATTTTCTTCACCTTCAACCACAAACGAATAATCTTTTTGAGCTTGCATCGAAAAGCTTTTGCCTTGGGTTGGCGCATTCACAGTGTCGTTGGCAACCGGATTGACCCAAGTAAACATCGCGATTCCATCCTTGGTTTTTATGTTTACATTTTTAACATCTTCTTTGGCAGAAACTGTTACTTCATATTTTTTCTGTTCCAGTTTATTTACTGCAATAGTTGGATTGATATTTCCAAAACTTGCCACCAGAAACAGCAAAGCACCTTGTACAACCATACCACCAGTAAACGCTCCGACCATACGGTACGAACCCAGACTGGTACGTTCTTTGTCGTCGCCTGTCATCACAGCCATTAAGGCACCATAAGGAATATTGTTTGCAGTATAAATAATAAAAAACAATAGATAAGTAGCATAAGCATAAATAATTTTCCCTGTCGGCCCAAGGTTAGGCGAAGTGAACAGCAGCGATAATGTAATTCCCAGTGGAACGGCTGTCCACAATATC
>CAIRHD010000355.1 GCA_903878265.1 uncultured Bacteroidales bacterium
ATTGATCCTTACTGCCCGTGAAAACGCCGCTGTCCGCAATGAAGTTATGAAGTTCGGTGTTTCGCAGATTGATGGAGGCACAAAACTCGAAATTGGTAGTTATTCGGAAAATAAAAACGAGGAACAAAATTTGAACCGTGAGCAGTTTCAGATTAACGACTCGCGCTCACTGAACGAAATTATTGACGAATTGCTGTCGGGCGATTACTTGCCATCCTTTTGCACCGCATGTTACAGGCTTGGCCGTACCGGTGAACACTTTATGGAATTTTCGGTCCCGGGATTTATTAAAAGGTTCTGTTCGCCAAATGCGATACTCACCCTTGCCGAATACCTGGAAGATTATGCCCCTGCCGAAACCAAGTTGAAAGGATACAAAGTGATTGAAGAAAATTTGTTGGAACTCGAAAAAGCCAGTGAAAAAGTGAATGTGGCGGAAATCCGGAGTAGGGTAGTGAAAATTCAAGGGGGTGAAAGGGATTTATATTTTTAACAGGTTGAATTGAAAAGCAAGTAATACGAACCTTTGCTTTTAAAAAAATCCCTGCTACAATGTGGCGGGGGTTTTTTTTGTGGGTTGGTTTTGAACTAATTTGAAAAGAATGGGGAATTGGCGGAACGCGTCGGAAAAGAAGACGCGCCCGAACGGAGGGATTTCGGATTGGGGATTACTGATTGCTGATTTCGGATTTCGGATTTGAGATTTCAGATTGGGGCACCCGGCACCCGGCACTCGGAACCCAACCCAACACATTGACATTGAACAACAAGACACTGACAACGACAAACAGTCAGTTGACATTGAACAACAAGACACTGACAACGACAAACAGTCAGTTGACATTGAAAAACAAGACACTGACAACGACAAACAGTCAGTTGACAGCGAACAACAAGACATTGACAATGACAAACAGTCAGTTGACAGCGAACAACAACACATTTACATCGAACAACAACATATTTACATTGAACAACAGCATATTTACATCGAACAATACCATATTTACAATGAACAACAGCAGTTTTAGGATAAAAAATACATATCCACAGGCTTAAACTTTGGTACTAAAAACTTCCCCTTCGGATTTAATTGGGAAAGAATAAGGGATTATTTTATATATTTGTGTCACTATATTTATTGATGGCCACTTTTACCCACAGGATACAGGCAAAACCCAATTTATTAAACCCAAAATTATAGTATTATGGAAAAACGATTGATTAACAAACACAGGATGCTGATTGCTGTGGTTGATTTTTTGGCAACCAACGCTGCCCGGCTTACTTTTGCACCCGCCATTGCCGCTTTTATTGAAAGGCTGCAGGATGTGATGGGGCGCATTGCCGCAACACAGGAGGCTCAGCTTACCTCTACGGTAGGCAAAACCCAAACCAAGGAAGCCTTGAAAAAGGAGGCTATTGGCAGCATATTGGAAATTATAAAACGTGCCAAGGCATACTCGTTAGTTACCAAGGATTTGGTGCTTATGGATGATGTTTCGTACAGCCAAACCCAATTGGATGCCATGCCCCAGGATAGCTTGGTGGTAGCAGCCAACAAGGTAATAAACACCTGCTCGGGCAAGGTAGCCCTTATGGCCGATTATGGGCTAACGGCACAATTGTTAGCCGATGCCGGAGCAAAAACAGAGCTGTATGCCGCTGCTTTGCCTGGCACCAAAAGGGCCATAGCCACCCGCAAAACGGCGGCTTCCGATTTAAAAACCTTGTTTGCCGAAGCCGACAATTTGCTGCAAACCTTAGATGCGCTTATGGAAATAGGCAGCACCCAAGCCCCTGCGCTGATAGAGGAATACCGCAACAACCGGGTAATTGACGACCTTAGGGGCAAAACCAAAACCACCACTACCCCAGCCCCGGCTGCCGGAAGTACCGGTATTACCGGCACGGTTGGCAACATGGACACTGGCCTTAACCAGCCGGGCGTTAAGGTAAGCCTAACAGGCACTACCTTTAGCACACTTACCGATGCCGGTGGCGCATATACCTTTACCGGCTGCACCCCAGGTACTTACACCCTTAAAGCCGAACTTACCGGGTTTACCCCTTACACCGAGGACGATATTGAAGTAACCGAAGGCGAACTTACCGAGGTTGATTTTGATATGGAACCCTTAACCTAAATAAACCAACTGAACCGCCTTATCCTGTGGGAGGTGTGGTGGTATGGGGTGAATTGAGGCTGTTTTACACTATAATTTTGGTTTTACCCAACATGCTATGCGAACGATAAGCACCCACCAACAAACATTACCTTGATTGCTGGCACCTGTATGTAAACACAAGCAATATATTACCTACTTTTGTTAAGTGTTTCAAATTACGGTTTGTATTTACAAGGAAAAGCCGATCATACCCATTTGTAACTATTTTTAAACGCTTGTTGTAGGTTAAATTTTTACCAGCTTACATGGAATCAAACTATTGCAAACCACTGAATTACAGATACCAATGGAATGCCCCAATTACAACTAATGCTGAAATAAACACAACTGGTTAGGTTTACAAAGATGTTATGCGCTATACAAAAAGAAGCAAAATGCAACTGACCCAGCCTCAACCAAGTGTGTTTGTTGAAATGGGCTTGCCCCCAATTTTATATAAATATCGTGATTGGAATAATCCCTACCATAAAAGAATACTTACAGAAAATGAAATTTACCTGGCATCTCCTGCAGACTTTGAAGATGAGTATGACTGCAAGATTCCAATCAGATATGATTTATTAACTGAAGAAGAAATTTATGATTTGTACTTCAAATCCTCTTTAGAACTGAATCAACATTTTTCTGTAGAACAGCACAAAAACTTTGCCCTCAAGAACCAAAAAAAAGGTCTGTTATTAGATAAAGAGAGAATTAGAGAACTAGAGAAATTCTTTTTTGATAATTTTAATAAAAGATTTGGTGTACTAAGTTTAACGGCTATTCGAGATAACGTTACCATGTGGGATTATTATGCAAATCATAATAAGGGATTTTGTATAGGTTTTCATTCAATAGCATTATGCAAAACCTCTAATCTATTTGGAGGTGGAGGAATAATGAATTATTATAATGTACTACCAATAATAAAATTTACTGATCAAAATGAAAAAAAATATTTTTATCAGATTCATTCTAAACTTCAAAAATGGGGATTTGAAGAAGAATATAGATTAACAAAAAGCCTAACAATTGATAGAAAAGTCCAAATACCCAATGAAGTATATGCTGAAATAATTCTTGGTCCTGACATTCCTGAAATATCTAGACAAGAAATTGTTCAACTATCTAAAAATAAATTTAAGACCTGCAAATTGTATAAAGCAAATATTTCGAACCAAAAAATAACTTTAACAGAGACAAGTTTATGAAACATTGTATAACAGTAGTATTCATATTTATTTCGATTCATTTGTTTGCCCAAATGACGAATTGGAATGAAGGCAGCATAAAAAAACACTGGCAAACTAATGGTTGTAAAGCCTATGAAGGGATATACGAAGAAATTCTAAATAGCTTTGATATCAAAATTGGTGTTGTCCCTTACAAACTAGCTTTCATAAAAGACAACAATGATATTTACAATTTGATATATTTAAATGGAGGGGACAAATCCTTCATCAAAAACTGGCGCTCTGGTGAAATAAAAGCTATACTATCAGAAACAGCAACTGAAAATATTTTTAAAGCCAAATGGAGAATGGGTGATAAGACGATTAGTGAAAATTTACATGTGGCTTTCGATGTTGGAGTTATGAAACTTTATTGGTCACATGGAACAATTGATACATATTTGAAGCTCTATCCAACTTCAAATGAAAGTGCGATAAAAAATGAAGAACGGCCTAAAAATGCTTCAGGAACCGGTTTTGCAGTATTCCCAAACGGAATTATCGCAACAAATTATCATGTTATAGAAGGAGCTACAACTATAAATGTCAAAGGCGTCAACTCTGACTTCAATAGTAAATACAGGGCTAACATTCTTGTTACGGACAAGACAAATGATCTCGCACTTATACAAATCAATGATGGGAAGTTTACAACATTTGGTACAATTCCTTATACAATTAAGACAAATATTGTAGGGGTAGGTGAGAATGTTTTTGTGTTGGGTTATCCTTTGAGGGCAACAATGGGTGATGAAATAAAATTAACAAATGGAATAATAAGTTCCAGAACGGGCTTTCAAGGTGATATTACTTCTTATCAGGTTTCAGCTCCTGTCCAACCAGGAAATAGTGGCGGCCCTCTCTTTGATAGTCAAGGTAATATTATCGGTATAATTAACGCTAAACATTCAGGTGCAGAAAATGCCTCATATGCTATAAAATCTAATTATCTAATGAACTTATTTGAATTATTGTCAAATCCGCCCAAGCTTCAAACTACGAACTCATTATCAGGTAAATCTTTGACAAACCAAGTTGAAATAATTAAAAAGTTCATCTATATTATTGAGGTTGAATAGGACATTTACATCCCATAGCACGGGCTAATCGTGTTTGGTTTGCTAACTCACATGGTTCACCCAAAAACAACCAAGCCTAGCCCGCGAACGTTCTCACAAATTATACAATGGTAGACATTAACGAAATATCATCAGATAATATTGCAGCAATCTACCTCGACGAAGATAGAGGAGAACAATATATTTTTACTCGTGACCAATTAATAAATCAGTTGCAAAGAGTATGTCCTGAAATTCAAAAATCATTTGACAATATTTTTTTAGAAGAGTTCAAAAATTTGAGTTCAGACCTGAGTGAAATATTACCTATACAATTTGTAGGATATAGAAAAGCCAAGGAAAGTAATATCGAACTATTGATTACCTGTGGAGACTTACTCAGAAACTCAACAAATACAATCATAGCCGCAAACCAAACATTAAGATCTGGTTTTAGACTTCAAAGTGGTATTTTGCTGCGCAGTGTAATTGAAATGTGTGCGACAGTTGTACATTTACTTGTAAAACCAGAGGATTTGAAAAAATTCCTTGCAGACGAATTATCTTCGACAAAATCGATTTCTATTGCTGACAAGCAAGTGCCATTGTTTGGAAGAATTTGGGGCGTAATGAGTAACAAACATATACACATTAACTCCTTACATGCTGACTGGTATCCAATGAAAGAATATTCTGACAAGGAAGAAGTGCCAGCTTCTGTAACTTTAGCTATGCTAGGCGTTTCGACAATGATATTGGCCATCGTCACAGAGTTAACTTTTATTAATGAAATTGAAACGCCAAAATACTGGGAAGTAATAGGTGAAGGACAAGTCAAATTTATACCACGTGAGAATTCAACTTTATCGTGGACAGAAAAAATATTAAAAATGAAATAGCTAGTGTAAACAAATAGGAATTTGAGCGGCACGTAGTGCCCTGCGATTATTCCCGGTTGAACCACATTTCGGCAAGCTCAATGTAACACATCCCATGCATGGCTATGTGTTCGTCAATTCATTTGGAATCTTTATATACATTTGTGGTGGCAGTCTTTGAGCAACAATTTATTCCTATACTTGCCAGAGCGTCGGAACGTTAGTGGCAAGCGTGTCGCCGCAGAATCAACCTCATAATTACGACTGAAAATAATTTCATAAGTGCTTATTTTGTATCTTTGTTTAATGAAAACGCCAGAGAAAATAGGACTTGATTTTGAGGTTGACAAACTGACCAACTCCATCGAAAATATTATTACAGGAGACAGTTTTGCAACAGATATCACAATTATTTCAATTTCGGACCTCTAGACAGTTATCAAGAAAAACGGCTGGCAATTTGACTGGAAATTAGAATTAAAACAACCTGAAAGAGATGTTTACAAGCTGACTATTGTGAATAATCAATCTGTTGTTCAAGGACTAATAAGCCTAGAAGTAAAGTCCGATCATGTTTATATGCACCTGCTTGAAAGTGCGCCTTTTAACAAGGGAAAAACCAAAGTGTATGCTGGTGTTCCTGGTAATTTAGTTGCTTTCGCTTGTAAACTTGCTTTTCAACGAGGACATGAAGGCAATGTGTCCTTTTTCTCTAAAACACAATTAGTTCAACACTATATTGAAACTTTAGGGGCTGTGCAAATAGGCGGACGAATTATGATAATTGATACTAATGCAGCATTAAAACTCATCAATAAATATTTTCCCAAATGAAAAATAAATCAAAAGAACTAGATGTGGATTTTATTGGTGGCGAAAATCCTATGACAAAGGAAGAAGAAAAAGCTATCAGCGAATTTATAAAAACTCAGAAATTGCTTAGATCTAAGAAGCAAATTCGAAGTAATAAGACATCTCGCGGGGTAAGAGTATAGCTTAATTCCTTCATTTTTTCTTCCAGAGAAAATAACGCCTGCCACTAACAAATAGAACTTAAACGCAGTCGTGCACCCAAAGCCAAATCGCAGCCGTGAACTTCCTTCCACGACTGCGATTTAAGTTTAAGTTGAACTTTACCGACCCTGCTGCGAACCTACATGGGGATTCAATGTTTTCTGCATAGCCAGGGCAAGGTTATCATGGGTGTCGGAGTAGCCGTTGAGAAGCTTTTTGAACTGTATATTCCCTGCACAGTTATCCGGGGATTATGTGGTGGCAGTCGTTGAGCAACAATTTATTCCTATACTTGCCAGAGCGTAAGCCTTTGTTTGTTACATTTGACAACCATTGTACAGATAGACAAATTAAACAAAACACATAGTATGGGCATTTCAAAATCAGACAGACCGGCATTGATTTTAATAGACATTCAAAAAGGATTTGACGATGTAGAATATTGGGGCGGACAAAGGAACAACCCTGATGCAGAAAATAACGCAGGCGAACTTTTGGAGCTTTGGAGAAAAAATCAGCTTCCAGTTTTTCACATCCAACATTGTTCCTCCACACCCACTTCTTTGCTAAACGAGACCAATGAAGGAAACCAATTTAAAGACATTGTAAAACCAATTAACGGCGAACCAGTTATAAAAAAGAATGTGAATAGTGCTTTTATTGGTACAAACTTAAAAGAACTGCTCGACAATGAGAAAATAACGAAACTTGTAATTGTTGGTTTAACAACAGACCATTGCGTTTCGACGACTGCAAGAATGGCCGGAAATTTCGGGTTTGACACTTTTTTAGTTTCTGATGCTACCGCTACTTTTAACAAAAAAGGTATTGACGGACAAAATTTTTCAGCAGAAATAATCCACGAAACTGCTTTAGCGAGTTTGAACGGTGAGTTTGCAACCGTTGTAACAACAGACTTTTTAAAACAAAATATTTAACGACGGGACATTGAAAAGCAAACGCACAACAAATAGGAATATGAGCGGCACAAAGTTCCCGGCGATTATGCCCGGTTGAACTACATTTCTGCAAGCTCAAGGTAACACGTACCATGCGAGGTTATATACTTTCCAAGTTTTTTTTATCAGGGAACATACTCATATTTATCCTGAAAATAGTTCAATCTTTTTATTTGAAAATCATATATTTGTCTGAACTAATTTTATATTTTTACAGGATTAAACAGCCATCTGTTTAACGCAACCTCAACGCTTCAATGTATCAATTTTAATTCATTCAAGAATGAAAAAACTCTTCCTTTCCCTTTTACTGGCCTTTGTGCTGGTTAGTACGGGAGCAATTGCACAAAAAACCACCGATTTATCGGCAAAAATTCCGGTCAGCCCTGATGTAAAAATCGGGATGCTCGACAACGGGCTTAAGTATTACATCAAACATAACCTTAAACCTGAAAAAAAGGTTGAACTCCGCCTTGCAGTAAATGCAGGTGCCATCCTCGAAGATGATTCCCAGCAAGGCCTTGCGCACTTTATGGAGCACATGAATTTCAACGGTTTGCAAAATTTCCCTAACAATGAGTTGGTGCATTACCTGCAAAGTATTGGCGTTAGCTTTGGAAACGATTTGAATGCCTACACCGGCTTCGACGAAACCGTTTATATTTTGCCTGTGCCAAGCGATGATCCCGAAAA
>CAIRHD010000356.1 GCA_903878265.1 uncultured Bacteroidales bacterium
ATTGGCGGCAGGCCACAAACAAGCGCTTTCGAGTTTGGCAGTTGTAAAATTGTACCCAACCAAAAGAGGTGAATTTTTCTCGATAATTTCTTTGATTATAGCACTTGATTTTTCAGGTTCCTTGCCCGACATGCGCATGGCGTGACGCAAACGCAGGGAGTTGGCAAATTTTTGCCACATTTTTAGATCGCCATTAAACAGTTTGTCGAAAGATGCGAAGGTGGCGAAAGGTTCAATTACCGAGATGGAATCGTTCTTCAAGTTATCGGAAGCCCATTTCAGATCATCGAGCAACGAAAGGTAAATATTGCGCTGTGTGTCGTAAGCCGGATGCAGAAGGTTCAAATCCTGAAAACCATAACCTGCCTTTGAATAAGGGATATCGCCAAAAAGATCCGTCAACTTGAATGTTTGATAGGCGAGTGCGATCTTCAGCATGGCTTTCATGTTGGTAATCGAAGACGATGGCGGATAAGAATCGAAGCGTTTTTCCAATTCCCTCACTGATGGCAAGGCACGGTAATAATTGCCCCAAATATTTTCGGTGCCGATGGTAAAATTCCCCCAAGCCGATTTCGTCAAAGCTGCCTGTTGGGTTTGCTTGTACAGAATTTCGTTGTTGATATAAAACTGTTCGTTGCCCGAAGGCAGCATGGATTGTATTAAGCCATTCAGCAGCGAACCATCACTTGCCGTTGTGAAACCCTGCGGATTGGTGTCAATTTCCTCAAAGTCCTTTTTGCAGGATGCAAGCACAGCTATGACTAGGAGTAGGGAAAACAGGCTTTTAAAATTTGTTTGAGTAATCATTTTCATTTTACTGCTGATTATTTTTACGATACCAGACCTGGATTGTTTTTGCGATTAGAAGGCAACATTTGCACCAAAAGTGAATGAACGGGTACCTGGAAACGAGGCCCATTCAAAGCCTTGGGCATTGCCCGACCCCATGATGCCTTCGGGGTTGATTTTGTCGGGAAGGGTGGTATAGAAATAGAAAAGGTCGCGACCAACCACCGAGAATGTTAAGCTTTGAAAAGCTTTGATTTTCTTTATCATGCCTGATGGAAGCGTATAGCTCAACGAAATTTCGCGCATCTTTACCCAAGTGTTTTCGAGGATGCCTGGTGTACTTATTATTTTGCCCCAGCCTCCGGCATTTGGGAGATATTTATACAAGTAGCTCACAACCTTATCGTTGGGAGTTCCATCGGCATAAACACCGTCTAAAATAACGCCAACATTCCGCACTTTGCCTTCAGGATCGGTATAAGGCAAACCTCCGCCATCGCGTTCGAGTAAAGTGGAAGGACTTTGACCTGTTTGCAATCCGATAACATACGACCCACAATAAATATCGCCGCCCCATTTAGTGTCAATCAAAGTGCTAAGCCTGAAGTTTTTATACAAAATTTCTGTTGTCATCCCACCAAGGAATTTTGGTGATGCATTGCCGATTGGCACACGAGTATCGGTAATCTGGTATTTGGTACCTTCATCATTCAGGATTTTATTGCCGTTTTTATCGTAAACATAATCGTAACCTGTAAGCGTTCCATATTCCGAACCTTCTTCCAATTCCATGGCCGGCCCATCAAGGCCCCAAATATCGGCCAACAGATATGTATTGGAATACGTGCCTAAACTAACTATATAATTGCGGTTCCTCGAAAAATTCAAACCAGCTTTTACGATTAAATCCGTGGTTTGTACCGGAACCGTGTTGATGATAAACTCAAATCCCTTGTTGGAAAGCTCGCCTTCGTTGATCATGATTTTATTGGCACCCGAACTTACTGGAACTGGAAGATCCAAGATTTGGTCGGTGGAATGTTTGTAATACCAGGTAAAATCTATATCAATCCTGTTGTCGAACAAACCCACGTTCAGTCCAGCTTCGTAGCTTTCAACAAATTGTGGCCTAAGCTCATACGGTGGAATTGTACCTGGCAGTACGGATGATTGCTGTCCGCCAAAAAGACTCGTGTTGTAATAAAAATTCTTTTGGTAAGGCTCTGCACTGTTCGCCGTTTGGGCCACACCACCCCTGATTTTCAGGAAATACAACCAAGGGAATTTTTCCTGTAATTTGAAAGCCTCGGAAGCTATAAGGCTTAACGAAACCGATGGGTAAAAATAAGAATTGTTGTTGTTGTCCAAGGTTGACGACCAATCGTTCCTGCCGGTCAACTCAAGGAAAACATATTTGTTGTAAGCAAGGTTGAGGTACGAGAATGCCGAGTTTGTGCGCTGTTTCAATATCACTTCGGTTGGAATCATGGAACCCGCCAGGTCGCCGGGCTGATCAACAATCGTTTTCCCGTTTTCGTCGGTATAAAAAGTATATTCGGTAAAATTGAACATGGTGTACATGTTTGGGTAATACCAGGTTCCCGAATGGCCCGAAATGCCATATTTATCATAATTCCACCTACTTGTTCCAACGCTGAAGCGGGCATCCAGCTTAGACCTAAAGAGGTCTTCTTTGTGGGCTGCAAGTATAAATTCAAGGTTATCGTTGGTGGTTCGTGTCAAGCTATTGCTGTAGCTGCCTTGCATCACGCCAATAAAATCAATGGGTTTATTTTTTGACGTAAATTGCTCCACGGTATAATCGCGGCCAACCCTTCCGGTCGCGTTAAGCCAGGGCGTAACATCGTAAATCAAAGCAACGGAGCCAGTATATTTATCCCGATCTTGCCAGGTATTGTTGTTGTAATAATTCCACCAAAGCTGATGGTCAACATATTGAAAAGGATAGCCTTGCTGCTGGTTTTGCGAACCATCGGCCAATTGAAAATTTTGTTTGTCAATGCCTTGATAGCTCCTGGGCCACGAGTACAGGAACCCTTTACTAAAAGAATTTCCATCTTCGCCAAGTACGGGACTGTTCAAGCGTTTGAATTTTACATAAGTCAGTGAGGCATCGGCCCTTAGCTTTTCAGATATTTTAATATTTGTGCCGAAATTTATAGTTGTGCGGTTGTAATTGCTGTTTTCGATTATTGGTGTATTATCCTGACGGGTAAACGACAAACGCAATGTACCTTTTTCGCTTCCACCCTGTACCGAAACATTATGTGTTTGAGTATTCCCACTTTGAAAAGCCATTTCCAGGTTATCGGGTTGTGGCGAATAGCTGCGCATTTGCCCATCCCACCATTTCACCATTTCGCCTTTCATTTCGGGTCCCCAGGAAACCGCAGAACCATAATAACCAAATTCCTCCGCCGTAGTGCGGGTTTCGCCAGCCTGATTGATAACCAGCTTATCGTTGCCATAAATGCCCGGATATGATAAAGTTGTTCCATCCGGTTCGAGCGGGAAACCAGGTTCGCTCAATGTAATCGGGCCACCGGCACCATATTTGTTTTGCACTTCGCGGTAGCGGTAAGGGTTGGTTATCTTATAGTTATAATTATAAGTAATGCCTATGCCGCTCTGTTTTTTTCCTCTTTTGGTAGTGATAAGTATAACGCCATTGGCTCCACGTTCGCCATACAAAGCAGAAGCAGCACCTCCTTTTAGCACAATATAATCCTCAATATCAAAAGCGTTCAAGTCCGAAATCCCGTTTCCCCAATCCACGCCCCGGCCAACATTATTCTGCCCGGAAACATTATCGAGCGGCACATTATCGACCACAATCAATGGCTGGTTATTTTTTGCCAGGTTATTGTTTCCCCGTATCACAATACGGGTGGAACCACCATCAACCCCATCGCCTTGCGAAACCAGAACGCCAGCAGAACGTCCGGCAAGGGCACCAATGACATTTGGCGAACTGGAACGGGTAATTTCATTGGTATTTATTTTTTCCGACGAGTAGCCGATTTCGCGTTTTTCCCTTTTTACCCCGAGAGCGGTAACGACAAACTCTTGCAGGTTTTGCGCTTCGCTTTTCAGGGAAACATTGATGATTTGTTGTTCCCCAACCGCAATTTCGACCGGTGTAAAACCAATAAAGCTATACACAAGAATAGTTGTGGAGGAAACGTCAGGAATTTTGAAAATTCCATCAATGTTTGTGGTAGCTCCTTGTGTGGTTCCTTTGATTAAAATGGTAACACCGGGCAAGGTGACCCCATCCTCGGCTGAAGTTACCAATCCTGTTACAGTTCGCGTTTGTGCGCTAATTCCTGTTGTAAAAACAAGGAAAATACTTAATAATGCTATTACTTTCTTCATGTGAAAGTGTTTTTGGTTAAGCAAAGTATAGCCTTGCACTAATTTTTAAAGGCAAATAACTGAACTGAAATCAGATTTGATTCGCGAAACAGCTTGGATACTTTGTTATATTATTCTCAAAGTTGCAATCACAAAAATAGGAATATTATCAAGCGTTCTAAAAAAATGTTAAAATAAATTGGTTTAGCGCAAAGGAACTTTCCGAGAAGTTGGAAATGAGATGTCGTGTTCCTTTTTCAA
>CAIRHD010000357.1 GCA_903878265.1 uncultured Bacteroidales bacterium
GGCGAAGATTCCAAATTGGTTTTTATAGGTCCATGCCTTGCCAAGAAAGCCGAGTCAACCGAAATTGATGCCGCCCTTACATTTCGTGAGTTGCGCGAAATGATGGAAAACACACGTTTGAACATTTCAAAAATTACCCCGCGTGAGTTTGATCCCCCTTTAGGTGGCCGCGGTGCCATATTTCCCTTAAGCCACGGATTGTTGCAAACCATGGAAGTAACCGAAGATATTTTGAGCGAAAACGTGCTGGTTGCCGGTGGGCGTGCCAATTTTCAGGATGCTTTGCGCGAATTTGAGCAAGGAAACCTCGAAGGCCATCATTTGCACCTTTTATGTTGCGAAGGCTGCATACTTGGCCCGGGTATGTCGCCATATCCAAATACTTCCCCAACCGCTTTGCGTTTTGCAAAAAAGGCAAGGATTATCAGCTATGCCAACCGAAAAATGGCAGTTTTGGACAAAGAACTGTGGCAGAAACACTTGGATGAATATTCGAAACTCGATCTTTCACGTTCGTTTACACCCAGGGATATGCGTTCTGTCCGTCCGCCAAATGAGCAGATAAAAGATGTCCTTTTCCAGATGGGGAAATTTGGGCAACAGGATCACCTGAATTGTGGTGCCTGTGGTTACGATTCGTGCGAGGAGCATGCAATAGCCATTATTAATGGTTTGGCCGAAACCGAAATGTGCCTGCCATATTCAATCGAGAAGCTTCATAAATACATACGTGAGCTAAATTTATCGAAGGAAAAACTGGCAAATGTTCAGGAGGCCTTGCGGCATTCGGAAAAGCTTGCCGGAATGGGGCAGCTCTCGGCCGGAATTGCTCACGAACTCAACAACCCACTGGGCGTTATAACCATGTACAGCAATATCCTTAAAGAAGAATTGCCTTCCGATAGCCCTATGCTTCAGGATATTGACCTGATAGTGGAACAGGCTGACCGTTGCCGGAAAATTGTTGGCGGCTTACTGAATTTCGCACGGAAAAACCAGCTCAATCTTACCGAAACCGATGTTTTAAAACTAGCAAAGCACAGTATTGATTCGGTAATAATCCCCGAAGGCATACAAGTAAAATTACATTCAAATGTTACCGATCCGGTTGCCAATCTCGATTACGACCAAATGACGCAGGTGCTCACAAACCTGCTTAAAAATGCTGTGGAAGCCATGCCTGAACAAGGTGATATTATGTTCGATATTTCTGATACAGCTGATCAGTTTACTCTAAATATAACCGACAGTGGTACAGGGATACATCCTGAAAATATGGACAAACTCTTTACTCCGTTTTTTACTACCAAAGGAATTGGAAAAGGGACTGGACTGGGCTTGCCTATTATTTACGGAATTGTAAAAATGCACAAAGGAGCTGTAACCGTAAAATCGAATATTGATCCTGAGGTTGGACCAACCGGTACTACTTTTACAATTACAATACCGAGAAGACGGGGATAAACGAATGATTGATTTATAATTTTGAAGCAGACTGGCAATGGAGAAATGAAACTCAACTCAGTATTCAAAAAACGACTGGGAAAACACATTAGGTTGACCAAAAATGAATATATTTTGATGAAATAAGTTAAAATGAGATGAAAAAGAAAATTCTGATTGTTGACGATGATATGGATTACCTCTTCCAAATGAAGGTGAAGGTTGAGCAAATGGGTTTTGAAACCATTACTGCCGAAAGCCAGGCTGAAGCAGAAAAAGTAATACAGGAAATAAAGCCCGATTTGTGTATCCTCGACCTGATGATGGAAAGTGACGACAGTGGTTTTATCCTTAGTTACAAAATCAAGCGCAAATATCCTGATGTACCCGTCATTATTGCAACTGCGGTAACTGCCGAAACCGGCATGACTTTCGATGTTCATGCCGATGAAAGCACACAATGGATTACCGCCGATTTGTTTCTGGATAAAGGTATCAGGTTCGATCAACTGCAACGCGAAATAAAGAAACTTCTGAAACTGTAAACCATGGCGACTTTTAAAATACTAATAATTGACGACGAACCCGGAATTCGCGAAGGGACAAAGCGCATTCTTCAAAATTTCAAAGTTGATTATCCATTTATGGATGAGCAAATTGATTTTCAGGTACTTGAAGCTGGAACGGGAAAAGGTGGAATCGAGATTATTGATCGGGAAATGCCTGAAATTTTATTACTCGACAATAAATTGCCAGATATTCAAGGAGTTGAAGTGCTCGAATATGTAAAAAGCAAGCATTACGATATTATTGTGGTGATGATAACTTCGTATGCTTCCCTCGAATTGGCCGTAAAAGCAACCCGCGACGGTGCTTATGATTTTATCCCGAAACCATTTACGCCTCAGGAAATCAGGGCTTCTGTCGAAAATATAACGAAGCAGATTTTCTTGAAAAGGATGACACAAACACTAAATAAAACCGGTAAACAAATCAGGTTCCAGTTTTTGTCGGTGTTGTCGCACGAATTGAAAGCACCCCTGAATGCAATTGACGGTTACCTTAAAATGATTAAGGACAGGCAGTTTGGAAGCAATATTGAAGCCTACGACGAAATACTCGACCGCTCGCAGGAACGGATCAAAGGCATGCGTACACTTATCCTCGATTTGCTTGACCTCACCAAAATCGAGACTGGAAAAGCCACACAAAAGCTTGAAAAAGTCAGCGTTAGAAAAATTGTACAGATGGCAGTGGATACAATAAGGCCTTACGCAATACAAAAAGATGTGGATTTATATATAAATACCCGCGAAGCTATTGAAATGAAGGCCGATCCGGGTGAAATAGAAATCATCATGAACAACCTCATTTCCAATGCTGTAAAATACAATAAAAATGGAGGCCGTGTTGATATTTTCCTCGAAAAATTGGAAAGTGTTGTAAAAATTACCGTTTCGGATACGGGCATTGGTTTGAAAAAAGAGGACCTGGAAAAGATTTTCGATGATTTTGTCCGTATAAAAAACACTGAGACGAGAGAGGTAACTGGAAGTGGGTTAGGGTTATCCATCGTGAAAAAAATAGTGGATATGTACAAAGGAACCGTTGATGTGCAGAGCGAACCAAATAAAGGCACTACATTTGTAATTACCCTTATTGAACCTTCCGTCTGAAAAAAAACAAATTGAAACAATTCAAATAACTTGACAAAAATGGCAGCAAAAAAACTACCGGATAAAACAGTAGAGCGTCTCAGTCAATACAGGCGCACATTATTAATTGCAAATTCAGCAGGAAAACATCATGTGTTTTCGCACGAACTGGCTGCCATGCTGCATATTACCCCGGTGCAGGTTAGGCGGGATATCATGCTTATCGGCTATTCAGGAACGCTCCGGCAAGGTTACGATGTGAAAGAACTGATTGATATCATTGGAAAAATTATTGATTCGAAAGATGGGCAAAAAGTTGCTGTTATCGGGATTGGAAACCTTGGAAGGGCAATAATCGGCTATTTTAGCGGCAAGCGTACCAAATTAACTGTTGTGGCAGGATTTGATGTAAATCCCGAAAAAATAGACAGGGTGTATGCAGGGGTTTGGTGTTATCATTTCGATAAACTTACCGAAATTATAAAAAAGGAAAATATCACAATCGCCGTGCTTACAGTACCTGCCTCCGATGCCGCAGGGGTTGCCGAGTTGCTTGTGATGGCAGGTATTAAAGGGATACTCAACTTTACACCGAAACCAATAAATGTACCTTCAAATGTGCATCTCGAAGAGTATGATATAATTACATCGTTGGAGAAACTGGCATATTTTGTAAAAAAGGTATAGGTGAAAGCAGGACACAAAATTAAATTTGAGCCTGCAATTCCATTCTGATTTACAAAAACGATTTCAGCCAATAACATGCGCATTTTTTACGATTTCGACCATCTTGTACCTATCCCTAATCCTGTGGTTACCACAGGGAGTTTCGATGGGGTGCATGTGGGTCATAAAGCCATAATCGAAAGCATAAACAGAACAGCACGAAGCGTTGGAGGGGAAAGCGTACTTATCACTTTTCACCCACATCCACGTAAGGTGCTTTTTCCCGAGACAGCCGGCAAAGATTTATTCCTTATAAATTCGCAGCGCGAAAAAATCGAGCTTCTCTGTAAAGCAGGGCTTCAAAACCTTATAATTGTAAATTTCACCCCCGAGTTTGCTAATATTTCATCCATCGATTTTATCCGTAACATATTGGTAGCCAAATTACACGCCCGAAAAATAGTTATAGGTTTCAACCATCAGTTTGGGCACAATAGGGAAGGCAATTTTGATTTTTTGCGCGAGTTGGGAACCTACTATAATTTTGAAGTCGAAGAAATCCCCGAACAGGATTTGCATAACGAAACAATCAGTTCTACTTTAATCCGGAAATCCTTGCAGGAAGGCCGCATTCAGCGTGCTAATGCATATCTCGACCACCATTATATGATTATCGGTAAACTATCTTCTGGTAATGAAGAACTTAAGCTAAATAGTGTGAATGCATTACTACTTGATATTGAAGAAGAATGTAAGCTAATCCCACCCGATGGTGTGTATGCGGTGAGGATTGAGGTTGGCCGCAACTCATTTAAAGGGATTCTCAATATAAAAAACAGTCGGTACGGGAACGACCGTTGCAAGGAGGAAATTATCATTGAACTTGTGCCATTTGAAGTCCAGGATTCGCTTGAAGGAAAGGATGCAACCGTGTATTTTTCGAAATACATCCGTCAGGAAATTGAATTTAAAGGAGTCGACGAATTGAAAACTCAACTTGGTAAGGATAAGTTGATGGTCGAAGAGTTGATTTATTGAGGATGGTTATTAGTTAATGGAGAATAGTTAATAGAAAATGGTTAATGTAGATTAGTTAATGGAAAATAGTCAATGGAGAATAGTTAATAGAAAATGGTTAATGGAGATTAGTTAATGGAATAAAAAATAGGTGCTCTTGAAATTGTTTTAATAATCAATAACTTAACATTACTCCGAAATCCGCAATAACCAATAACGAATAGCTAATAACTTACAACCCATAACCAACCGAACCAAAACGAAAAAATGAAAATTACTTTCCTGGGAACAGGCACATCAACAGGGGTTCCGGTGGTAGCATGTAACTGCGAGGTTTGCACCAGCGAGGATGCACGCGATAAGCGTTACCGCAGTTCGATCATGCTTACCCGTGATGGTTCAAATATTATTGTGGATTGTGGTCCTGATTTCAGGATACAAATGCTTAAGCATAAGGTTGAAGATATTGATGCTGTGTTGTTTACACACGCCCACCGCGATCATATTGCCGGCCTCGACGATATCAGGGCTTTCAATTATATACTTCATAAATCTATCGATATTTACGGTTCGCAATTTACCTTGGATGCAATAAAAGAACAGTTTCCTTACATTTTTATTCCGGGCAGGTATTTTGGTGCACCACAACTTAATTTGCATCCTATTACAGATACACCTTTCAGCATTGGCGGATTCAATCTTGTTCCAATCCAAGTCATGCATCAGGAAATGAAGGTTTTTGGGTATAGGATTGATGACTTCACGTATATTACCGATGCCAATTATATATCTCAGGATGAGTTGGATAAGATGCGTGGTTCGAAAATTGTTGTAATTAATGCTTTACGGAATTCGCGGCATGTTTCGCATTTTTCGTTAGGCGAAGCACTCGAAATTTTAAACGAAATTAAGCCGGAAAAAGCTTATCTAACACATATCAGCCATTTCCTGGGCAAATATGAGATTGTAGAACAAAAATTGCCCGATTGGGTGCACCTGGCTTATGATGGCTTGCAGATAGAAATTTGATTTTAAGTCTATTTGTAAAATGCTTTCAATCATTCTTTGGGCTGCTATATTAAACCGGGATAAATTATCTAACATTTTCTTTGTATAAAAGTGCCGTAGGCACAAAAGATTGGTAGAAATAATGATAACCAGACATCTTATGAAGTGCCATAGGCACGGTATATATATCGTACCTAAAGGCACTTGATTGTATGTGTATAATCTTTTCTACCTACATGACGTCCCTAACGGGACTGAAAAATGCAATAATTTTTCCCATTTCTATTATAATCAATTTACAAACCATTGATTTACAATATTTATCAACTGAAAGTAAGTTCATTTATATGTAACTTCCGGCTTCGGTCTCCCAACTTCCAACCCAATTAATAAAACTCCAAATTGGTGCTGAATCTATTGTTAATTCTTTCACAAAATTAAGTATCCAAATGCTTAAATAGATTTAAAGTTTTGTAATTTCGCAGCTTGAATAGCATAAAAATTCAATGTAATGAAATTCCAACCAGAAAATTGCCTGATTCCGGACGAAAGGATGAAACCTTTTATTGATGCCGATGAAATCTGGAACCATATTAATACAGCCAAAGCTACCATTGAAGAGGTGAGAGCCGTGATTGCCAAATCATTGAACAAGCAACGCCTTACCTTAGCCGAAACCGCTATACTGATAAGTGCCGATACCCCTGAATTGATTGAAGAGATTAAAAATGGTGCCCGTAAATTGAAAGAAATGGTTTACGGCAACCGCATCGTACTTTTTGCACCGCTTTATATAGGAAATAAATGCACTAACAACTGCTCGTATTGTGGTTTTCGTTCCACCAATAAGGTTGCGATACGGAGCACACTCGAAGACCAAGAGTTGATTACCGAAGTTGAAGCGCTGGAGGATAACGGTCAAAAGAGGTTGATACTCGTGTATGGCGAGCATCCCGATTATGGACCTGAATATATCGCCCACACCGTAAAAGTTGTCTATGGCGTTAAAAAAGGCAATGGCGTAATACGCCGCGTAAATGTAAATGCGGCACCACTGGAAATTGAAGGATTTAAAATTGTAAAAGATTCAGGGATTGGGACTTACCAGATTTTTCAGGAAACATACCATCCCGAAATTTATAAACATTATCACCTTGGCGGTAAAAAACGCAACTACGATTACCGCCTCACCTCGCTCGACCGTGCAAAGGAAGCTGGTATTGATGATGTAGGGATTGGAGCACTTTTCGGATTGTACGATTGGCGTTTTGAGGTTTTGTCGCTGGTTAGGCACACCAACCACCTTGAAGCCTGCTACAATGTAGGCCCACATACCATTTCTTTCCCCAGGATACAGGAAGCCTCGGCCATGAATTTTGATGGCAAATACCGGGTTTCGGACGAAGAGTTTACGCGCCTGGTTGCTATACTAAGGCTGGCGGTGCCATACACAGGATTGATCCTTACTGCCCGTGAAAACGCCGCTGTCCGCAATGAAGTTATGAAGTTCGGTGTTTCGCAGATTGATGGAGGCACAAAACTCGAAATTGGTAGTTATTCGGAAAATAAAAACGAGGAACAAAATTTGAACCGTGA
>CAIRHD010000358.1 GCA_903878265.1 uncultured Bacteroidales bacterium
GAATGGAGTTGCAGTTCCATTATCAATTTGTATGCTTCAGGCGAATGCTCTTCCACCGGTTTGCATGGAGCTAACCGATTGGCCAGCAATTCGTTGCTCGAATCACTGGTTTATTCTCACCGCGCTTGCATTGATGCTTCCGAAAAACTGAAACATATAGAGTTTTGTAATGAAGTGCCGGATTGGAATGCCGAAGGCACCGTGATGAACGAAGAAATGGTGCTCATAACCCAAACCATGCGCGAATTACAGGGGATTATGACCAATTATGTGGGAATTGTCAGGTCCAATTTGCGTTTGAAACGGGCTGCCGACCGACTTAATATTCTTGAGCGTGAAACCGAAGACCTTTACAAACGTTCAGTACTGATCGCCAAAATTTGTGAAGTGCGCAACCTGATAAAAGTTGCTACACTTATCATTAAAATGGCACTCGAACGTAAGGAAAGCCGCGGACTGCACTTTTCCATCGACTACCCAAAAGTTGTAGATAAAGAAATACATTCGTTCAGCCCTGAAGATTGAGGGTAGGGTTTGGGTTTTTGGGGTTAGGATTTGGGGGCGCAGAAAGCCGTTTTTTATAAAAGAGGAGAATGATTTTTTATTGATAATATCAGACAATTTGCCTTCCCACTTGTTTTAAAAGGAATCAGAAAACAACTTTGAACCACAAACAATTTATAACATTCAAAATGCGATCACAAATATTTATCAATCTGCCGGTTAAAGATCTGGAAAAGTCATTCAATTTTTACACAAAAATGGGATTTACCAATAATCCCCAATTCTCTGATGACAGTGCAAAGTGCATGATTTTCAGCGAGGAGATTTTTGTAATGTTGCTAACCCACGACCGGTTTAAAACTTTTGCTACAAAACCAATAGCTGATGTTTCCATGACAACCGCAGTTTTGTTATCCATTTCAGTTGAAAGCTTGGAAAGGGTAAACGAAATTGCAGATAATGCAGTTGCAGCAGGCGGAAATGAACCTGTTGAGCCTAAGGATCATGGTTTTATGCAACAAAGAACGATAGAAGACTTAGACGGGCATATCTGGGAAGTGTTTTACATGGATATGACTAAATTTCCTGTGCAATAACAAAATACATTAATACAAATGGCAAATCCAATTTATCCGTGCTTGTGGTTCGATGGGAAAGCCCACGAAGCAGCAGAATATTATTGCTCTGTTTTTCCAAATTCCAGGATAATCTCATTAAATCCGATGGTTGCTATTTTTGAACTAAATGGTACTAAATTCATGGGTTTGAATGGAGGGCCAGAATTCAAATTTAATGAAGCGGTTTCGTTTGTGGTAAATTGTGAAACACAAGAGGAAATCGACATGTACTGGAATAAACTTACTGCGGGAGGACAGGAAGGCAAGTGTGGATGGCTCGTTGACAAATTTGGTGTTTCGTGGCAAATTGTGCCTTCAATCCTTGGGAAACTCATGAATGACCCCGAAAAGGCACCAAGGGCAATGTATGCGTTCATGCAAATGAAAAAGTTCGATATCGAAAAATTATTGAATGCATAAAACCACCCGATAAAACTGGTGCCAAAACAGGTTTGATCCCATTTCAAGCATATTGGACAATATCAAAACCAAGGCAAAAAAAAAACAACCTCAATCAGATAAAATGCCACTCATTTATCCTATAAAAGGAATTGCACCAAGCATCGGAAAAAATACTTTTATTGCCGAAAATGCCACCATTGTTGGCGATGTTGTGATGGGCGACAATTGCAGCGTGTGGTTCAATACCGTAATCCGTGGCGACGTACATTCCATCCGTATTGGCAACAATGTTAACATTCAGGACGGCGCCATTATCCATTGCACCTACCAGAAAGCACCCGTAAGCATTGGCAACAATGTTTCCATTGCCCATGCGGCCATTATCCATGGCTGCACTATACACGATAATGTTTTGGTTGGTATGGGTGCCATTGTAATGGATGGAGTAGTGGTCGAATGCAATTCAATAATTGCTGCCGGAGCAGTAGTTTCGCAAAATACGCTTGTCGAATCGGGAAGCGTTTATGCAGGCGTTCCTGCAAAAAAAATCAAATCCATCGACAAAACATTGCTTGAAGGTCAGGTAAACCGCATTTCGAAAAGCTATACCATGTATGCCAATTGGCATGATGATTCCATTGTTCCATTAGTGGAAGGTTAATAGTTAATGGGAAAATGGTTATTGGTTTATGGGAAAGCTAATGGTGGAATGGAAAATGTCGAAAGGCATTTGTGGAAGTGCTTAAGGGGTAAATTCCCACTCAACTATTTTCCATTAACTATTTCCTATTAACTTTTCCACACACCAACAACTGCCACATTGGCGCACCATTTCCCTTGGCAGGAAATTTGTTAAAAACCAAACAATCTTAAAAATAGAAACCATGTACATCGTAATTTTTATCGGTTTTATGATCCTGAGTTTGATTGTAAGCCAGGTGTTAAAATCGAAATTCAAGAAATACTCAGCCGTACCAATAGGGAGAGGCTATACAGGAAAAGACATTGCCGAAAAAATGCTCCGCGACAATGGGATAATGGATGTTCAGGTGGTTTCGGTACAAGGCCAGCTTACAGATAATTACAACCCACAAACCAAAACCGTGAACCTCAGCCAGGATGTGTATTCAAAATCGAGCATCTCGGCTGCTGCCGTTGCAGCCCACGAATGTGGACATGCCGTTCAGCACGAGGAAGCTTATGCTTTCCTGAAATTGCGTTCCGCGCTGGTTCCTGCTGTTAGTTTTGCTTCTAACTGGATGCAATGGGTGCTGCTTGCCGGAATATTGCTGGTAAATACAATTCCCCAACTCTTGCTGGCAGGTATAATTTTATTTGCGGCCACAACCCTATTCAGTTTTGTTACCTTACCAGTTGAAATTGATGCCAGCCGTCGCGCTTTGCTTTGGCTCAACAACAGCGGAATAACAACTGCCGAGACCCATCCAAAAGCACAAGATGCTCTTAAATGGGCTGCATATACTTATGTTGTGGCCGCTTTGGCGTCATTGGCAACCCTTCTGTACTACATTATGATTTTTAATGGGCGAAGGAATTAGTTCAGGCAGAATAATACTAAAAGCTGGATTCCCGGTAGGTTTCCGGCTTTTCTAATGAAATTTTTTCAGCCCATCAAAAATCGCTCATATATCATTCTTTCTGGTTTTCACTCATGTCTTTCCTACTTCCCACCCCCCCACTTCCTACTTCTAAATAAAATTTCCACCTTCAAGGCCGTATCTATATTAATTTCGGCACCTTTCAAATAATCCCATAATAAAAACTACTACTTTTGTTATTCAAATTTATTTATATCCTTTACAGATGAGTCAGCAAGAAATAATCAGATTAACCGAAATTACCCGTACCTACAAAGTTGGTACCGAATTGGTTAGGGCTTTGCGTTCGATTACGCTTTCAATTTACAAGAATGAATTTGTGGCTTTAATGGGGCCATCAGGTTCTGGGAAATCTACTTTGATGAACCTGATTGGCTGCCTCGATACTCCTACAAGCGGGCAATATATCTTAAATAATCAGGATGTAAGCAAGCTGAACGATAACGAACTTGCCCGGATCCGTAATAAGGAAATCGGTTTTGTATTTCAAACTTTCAACCTGCTTCCGCGCAGCACAGCCCTCGACAATGTGATGTTGCCACAGGTTTATGCTGGTGTTTCAAAAACGGATAGGCTTACTCGCGCCAATGAGGTTATCAGCAGCGTGGGCCTTACCGACAGGGCGCATCACAAACCTAACGAACTTTCGGGCGGGCAACGCCAACGCGTGGCAATTGCGAGGGCATTGGTAAACAAACCTTCAATTATTTTGGCCGA
>CAIRHD010000359.1 GCA_903878265.1 uncultured Bacteroidales bacterium
AACAAGCACACTGAACCCCGAGGTAAAAACACTTGTATCGGCTTGTGTGGTAATAGTAAATGCGGCGGTGTGCATATCGGGTATATACTCGTTCACCTGTATGGTAAATGCGTTTTGTGCCGTGGCCGATCCGTTGCTGGCAATCAAAGGCCAGGTATGCGTACAACTTGGAATGCTAACATAAGCATCGGTAGTGCTAAGTGTAGAAACAGCATTGATGGCATTTGCATTCCCAAAATTCTCAAAAGTAAGGTCAACTGTAAGCGGTTCGTTAAATTCAGGGGTTTGGTTGTTGTTGCCACCGTTATCGCTGATCTGATAATTATTCATTACAAGGTATGGGCCTTCCGGCGATGCCACCATTACGCTATCAATATACGGCTGGCGGTTTTGCTTGGTGATAACGATATTTGCATACCCCGGTTCGGTAAATGGCTGCAAGGCCACCAATGCCAGACCGTTAGCATCAGCCTCGGCAACTCCATGAAGGATATTGTTCTTGCTGATTGCTATATATGCATAAGGTTCGGTTTGTACTTCAAAAGTCGGTGTGCCCAATGGAAGCAGAGGCATGTAACTGACCGTCAAAGCCGGGGGCACCGAGAAATAAACCATAGTGGAAGGATCGCCCATAAGGCAATATATTTCCCAGTAATATTGTTTCATGCTCGAATTAGATTCCTGCACGGCTAAGTTTCCGGCAAAAACCATTTGGTCCATGGTGCTGTACCATTCGCTGACAGGCTCGCCATGATCGTGGAAAGTGCGGTCGTAAGCGCCCAATCCCGTTGTTTCGTAGGTAGGGTTGGTAACAATCTGTCCGTTGCCAACACCCCACCAGTAATCTTCGTCCCAGTAACTAAAATCGGAAGCGCCAATATAACCCAAAGCCCCTTTATTTTCCGCCCTAAGCAGTACTTCGCCAAAAGTGTTATCGTTGTATGTATTGGTTTGACAGCAGTTGCCAACCATCAGGCAATATTTATCAGCATTTTGCAGGTTTGGAACATCCGAAATTGAGAAAGATGGATCGGCCCAACCACTGGCACTGCCGTGAGCGGTGTAATTGGCATACGAAACGCCGTTGCTCACGTTGGTTTGTATGTTCTGCGAGTAATTGCCGCCGCTGGGTTCCGGTTGCAAGTAAGTATGCGAAACAAGGTTGTGTGCCGCATTGAAATAATATTCGGTTCCGTAGTTTATCTGCCCGTTTCCCCAGGTCAACTGGTGTGTGGCATCGGCTCCGGCAACCATCACCACTTCGTTGAGGTACGATGGATCAGGCATAAGGTACTGTTCGTATTGCAGGGTTTTATTTATCTGCGGAAGCAATTCGGCAACGTTGTTGGCCGAGAACCTGCCATAATATACTTCGGGGAGGAAATCGCCGGTGTATTCGCAATAGTAAAGGTCCGAAACGTGCGCACCGCAGTTGTAAGCCGGTATTTGTGGCACATCGCCAACAAACAAAACAAAAGTTGGGGCCGGGTCAGCTAAAGTACCGGTGGTATATAAGTTTTGGAGGTATGCCTTTATCGAATTAAATGTTGTCCCAACGGCGGCATTGTTGGTATAAGCTTCAATAACCTTGAAACCACGTTTGGTTTTCCATTTGATGAACGGCTGCAACGCATCGTGGAACATAGGATCCGAAACAATAACGTATTTCACCGGAACGCTCGAAATGGTATCGGTTGGCGCATCAGTAGGCTGGTAATTGAGCACATTGTGGAAAACACTGTTAAAATAGGGCGAGTGTGTTTTGGCTTTGTTTTCATCGGTTTTGGTTTTGTCAGCCCCAACAAAAATAACCTCTACAATCAGATTGTTATAAACCCGGATTGTGTTTGTAACCGGATTATATTCAACTGGCGAAATTACCAGGTTGGCCAACTGAACACTGCGTAAATAGCCGGAAACATCAACCCTTGCAAGTGCTTCGCCATAAAAATTATTGGTTTGGTACAAAGCCTGATTGTAGGCAAAAGGTTCTTTTTTGGTGCCGCTCTTGGATTGAGGGGCTTGTGTCGGGAAAAGTCGTTGCGTGATGCCAAAATCCGAAAGTTTATATTCCTTCACATCGTAACTCACTACTTTCACTTCGGGACTTGCACCTGCTGGGATTTCAATCAATTTGCTGAGTACCGGAAGCTGTGGCGCGCCTACAATGTTGCTTTTTGAATACGCTTCGCCAAACAATTCAACAAATTCGCCCTTTTCGGTATGAAGCCAAAGTGTATTAAAGCCGCTTATAGTGTTGGAAACCTGCAACTGGTAGAATGTGTTTTGTATCACATTCAGGTTGTTGGTGCCCGAAGCGTTGAGCACTATTTCGTTGGCAGCATTAAGTTGCAATGCGGCGAAAAGCAATATGGCAATTGCCCAACCGGTCAGTTTTTGTTTTAAGGAAACGAACATGAGGATTGTGTTTGATTGATTGAACTGATTAAGGGCTACAAAGTTATATATTTATCATTACGCAATGCGAAATTTATTATTTATCGTTCGCCAAAAATGAATTATTGCACAATGGCAATAAAAAAACAACTTTCTAAATTTTATTTCCCGAACAACCAGTTTCAAAAGTTATGGATAAGGTATAAACGGCTCTCTCAATAGGCATCCACAACTGTGGATGGCATATAAGCGGCTTGCGCAATACGCATCCACAAAAATTAAGGTTATTGTTGAGCAGTTTATTGGTGTTTTTCAGGAATAATTCCAATTGGGAAGCCCCATATCATTCCTTGATCAGTTGCTGCTGAAAAGTGCCATCAACAGTGGTAACTTTGATGATATAAATACCTTTTGCGAGTTTCGCTATATTCACCTCATTGCTGTTGCCGCTTTTTAGGGCTTGACCCAAAATTTTATTTCCCAAAAGGGTATAAACCGATAAATCGGCATTTTGAGAAGACTTACATTGTATTGTTACCCTGTCGAAGGCTGGATTTGGATAAATTACCAATTCCCCCGTATCGGCATCTATGTTTGCCGAACCTGGAACAGTAAACTTATATCCTGCCGAGGCACAAAGCAATTCTACATTTTCAAGCGTTGGCTGTGATGGCGACAACACAATAAGCCCGGAATGAAACAGGATGGTGCCTGCTTTTTCGCCGACTAAGGTATATTTCCCGAAAGGGAGATCGGCAAACCTGAAACTGCTGCCTTCTTGCACCAAAGCCCAATCGAAAACACGTTTCATTTCCCTGTCGTACAGGAAAACGGTAACATCGCTGCATTTTTCGATACTTCCAGGCAAGGTTGTGCAATATCCGCTTATGGCACCATCGCCTTTCGGCAATTCGGCGGTAACCCTTGCCAAATCAAGATCAACATCAATAATATCGGCGTTCACCGTAAGGCGGTAAGCGTTTTCCCAATGGATATCGTTAAAATAATACGTGGGCAAATAGCCAGGCGACTCCTTTTTGTTAGGTATCGCGTAGAGGTAATACGTTCCTGCAAACAAGGATTTGATTTGGAAATTCCCATCGGGGAGCAACACGCCTGCCCGCAAAGGCTGTAGGGTGCCTTGCCTATCCTGATACAAAAACAGGCTGGTGTGCGAGGCTAAAATCGAACCCTCATGAACCTTTCCTTCAATGCTATAGCCGGGCAAAATAGTAAGGTTTATTTGATCGGATACGTTTCCACAATAGGAAGTTGCCATCAACGTAAGTGTTGCACTTCCACTACTTATGTCGCTGGGGCCAGGCGTATATATTGGGTTGTTGAGCACATCCGAATTAAAAGTGCCATCGCCCGAGCTTGTCCATTTTAACGTACCATAGCCCGAAGCTGTAGCCGAAGCCAGCAAAAAAGTAGAATCATTGGCAATCAGCGTGTCGTTACCGGCAAATACTTTAGGTGCATCCTGAAAAGTAATATGGGCCACATCTGCAAATTGCTTTGCTCCATTATCTGCTTTAAGCGAAAGGTTTACAAAGCCATTGAAGTAATCCTGAACGCCAGGAACATACACCACATGTAGTTTTTGAGCGTTGTCGAAAGCCCCATCACCCGATGTGCTCCACGATACATTGGTGAAATTATTGGCTGTGGATTGAACAATGGAATAGAATGCATCGATGCAAATTGCAGTATCCGGCCCCGCATAGGGATAAGCTATGGCAAACGAAAAATCGCTCTCGCTACCCTTGGTTTGGTCGTCCGTTCCGGTGGCTTGTATATCCAAAGCTGTTATGGCAATAGCATTTTCAACGGGGATGCTGCCCATGTTTATAGTTGTGTCCGCCCCATTGTTCAACGTATGTTCGAAAACAATTCCGTTGTTTGCGCCAAAATAAACCCTATAACCGGCCAAATCGCTAATCGCCAAACTATCCCAGCTTACAACAACATTGTTGCCAATCACCTGCTTTTTAACGTTGCCTGGAGGAGGAACAGGAGCTGTAACCAAAATCTGGTCAAGTGTTGGAATGTAAAAAACTTCTCCCAAGGTTGGTTCATCCAGTTTATCGTAAACAATACTGTCTATAGCATTTTCGGAAGTGGTGCCCCAAAAGCAGTATTCGGTATAAACGGCACTATCGGCAACATTATTAAACGACTGAAAACTGCCGTTATACCCAATATTGTTGAACTGTAGCGGCCCTTGAGGGCTATCCATGATTTGAAACGAAAAATCGGAATTGTAGTAAAGGGTGTTGTGTACAAAATTGTTGTCCACCGAATGGTGCGAGCTATCGGGTTTGATCAATGCACCGCCTTTGTTAAAATTCAAGCTGTTGTAAGAAATGCTGTTGAGCGAAGAACCGGCCGTGAGCGTAATTGCATTCTGCGTATTGCGAGAAAACAGGTTTTCCGTAACCGTGTTATTATTCGATTGCCAACAAATTATTCCATTGCGGTTATACATGAAGTAATTGTTGCTGATGCTGTTATA
>CAIRHD010000360.1 GCA_903878265.1 uncultured Bacteroidales bacterium
ACTAATTTCACGTCTCCGGCTCTTTGATAATTATTTTCAGGCAAGGAGTTAAGGATATGGATTCCTTTGGTTCTATTTCCCAGTTTTATTTCCAACAATGCTCTATACCACTGCGAATCGTTGAAGTATGGCGAGTTTTTATCAACTTTAATATAGAATTGAAGAGCCTGCTTAAGCGATTTTCGACTTGGCACATTAAATCCTTTTTTCATTGAAATTACACCAAGGTAAAAGTTGATTTCACTCAGGGTATCTATCGATTTGAATTCATTTCTTTTAAGTAAACTACTCAAAATCAATGCACAACTATCATAATCTCTATTGTTGTATTTTTCGGCTGCATTGATAAATAAGTCGTTTGCAGAGGATGATTCTGACCGTAGTTCAATGTATTCAATGCTGGTTGGAATTTCGTCAGCGAAAGCCAAAAGTGCCATATCTAATTCCCTTGAAGCGCTGTCACGCATTTTATCAGCTTTTTGAATTTGGGCAACCTGATCTTTAATCAGTAGCTTATTCCTGACAGAATCGGCATGAGCATATTGAGGCTTATTAATTTCAGGTTTTAATTCAATGGGTTTGATTTGATTCGTATCTGCCTGATTTAATTTATTATCCTTGGTAGTATCTTTACCAGAATTATTGCTAATCAATTTATTGTCTTCAGGTTTGACTGAAACCCAGACGATACCGGCAATAATAACAACGGATGCAAAAACTAAGGCCATACGAAATTGTGGTTGAGCAGGTAATAAATTTGCAATCAGATTATTGAAAAATTCATTTATTTGTAATAAAAATACCTGAAATTTTGAATTTACAGGTGAGGCATCTTTTTCTGAATGAACTTTTTCAATCACTTCATGCAGAATTTTGGATAATTGAGCTTCCTCTTCCTGCTCCGATCCTGCGTTTTCTGAAGCAATTAATCGTGAAACCTGGTTCATTCTTGCACTTTCATTTGCTTCGTTTAGATTTCGTAATAAATGAAATTTTCGCGAAAGCATTTTATTCGTATTCAATATTTCTTTAAATCGATTTGCAAATTTCACTTCCAATTTGCCAATTCCATACAATTCAATAATCAGATCCTCAGCATATTCCAGTTCATCCTTGCTGAGTTCTGAAGGAGATAGAAAATAACTCTCGACCAAGATATGATTTAACTCCTCGATCCCGCTTTCAGGAAGGATTCCTTTCCTGTATTTTTCGAAAAGTGTTTTATACGGTTTCATTTTCGTGTATCAGGTTAGTAAATGTTTTATCAGCATCAAAATAGCTGAAAAGCACTTTGTTTGTACTATAAATTTTATCTTTCAGGGTAGCTTCGGCATCTTGAAAAGTATTTTCAAACAGACTGTCGGAATATCCAAAGGGTTCAGCATCCTGTTCCAGTTGAATCAATTCCTGTTCAAGGCTTTTCAATAAGTTGATGATAATTCCGACCGGTTCGTCCGACCCATAAAACAGCAAATATAAAAGTGCATGGTTTTTGGGTAAATCAAAAAGCCCGGTTTTGTATATTTCCAGCAAAGAGCGCATCGTTTTTTCGTCGGGCAGTCCGGAAAGCGCACTTGGTTTGCCAACCGAAGTGAAATAATAAACGTATTTGAAAATCCGGTAATATTGCCGGAACTCAGGAATAGTGCGGAATTCTTCCTTGAAAACATTCAGATCGAGGTAACTTAGCGATGAACGCCGGTATAAATCAACGGTTCTGATTTTTGCATTTAAATTTGCTTTTTTCAATTCCCTTTTCGACAGGTAATCATGTGCGGCATCCAATAATTCAGGAATTTGATGCAGGTTATCCTGATACCATTCGAAAAAGCGGGATCGTAACCGGCTGCTATGTATGCGCGTATTGGCAATGCCGATTAGTTGGCGTACTTCCTTGTCTTCGAGGTTACAATCGTATTGTAGTATCGAAATTACCGTTCTAAGTTTTCTCTCTTCAACCATATTCCGGTAATACAAAAACAGGAATAATGCCGGGGTTTCCGATTCATTATTTCCGGAAAACGTATCATTCTGAGCAGTAATTTCGACGGTACTGTTTCTCGAAACCTGGAATTCTGAAGTTCTTGTTTTATTAAGAAAGATATTTTTCGCAATGCCACTTAAAAAAGTGCTCAGTTTGCTGTTTTGATAATATTTCCGGTTAAACACCCTGCAATTTTCCAACTTGGTATAGTTGGCCGTAAAGTAAATTCCGACTTCTCCTTGTTGCAGCTTTTTCCAGAATACAAGCAGGCTTTCGTCGAAAATTTCTTCCTTGTCTTCGGATTCTTTGCAACCGAAATTGTGGAGAGCGCCGAGTATGGTTTCTTTTAAGTCATATACTTTACTAAAACCCTGTCCGTTAACTAATTTTTGTTCAAATTCATTGCTTTTTTCATGCAAAATATTGCATGGACTGGTGTCCATCACCAACGAAATCAGATTGGCCAGATAATCGAACAATTCAAGGTTTTCCTTTTTTACAAACACTTTCCCTCCTTGCATCTGCAATATTACTTTTTCGTCCTTCACTTGCCTGCGAAAAACCATAAGAGTGTCGGTAAGTAATTGATCTGCAATAATTTTTCCTTTTTTTAGTTCGATATTTTTGTATGTATCATTTCCCGAAACAATCACCTGTGTCAGGAAATAATATATCATAGTTCTATTTGACACGATTGCTTTCATCAGATCGTCAGCGGAATTATACTCCTTACAAATTTTCTCGTAATAAGCTTTCACAATGGTATATTTCACGAATTTGAAAAATGTAACAGCAATCATGCATTTAGCAAAATTAAAGCATTTTTAGCCGAAATGTGTAAATAATTGAAAAACTCTCCTCTCCCCCAATCCCTATATAGTATTATCTCCACATCTTGAAATGCCGGTTGTTTAGCCTGCCGAAATCCCAGTCATTGAGCCTGTCGAAATGCCGGTCATTGAGCTTGTCGAAATGCCGGTCATTGAGCCTGTCGAAATGCACCTTAACTTCACCCAATTATTTATCAGACAACGTATTAACAAAAAAAAAATCTCCAATCCTTTGCGCCCTTATTTACCTTAAACCTATATTTCCCCATTGAGCCTGTGCAGTAAAATTCATAACTCAGTAATCGCAATACTAACAATTATACCCCTTATTTGAAATCAATTGGAAGAACCAATCTTTATCAAACTTATTCGATGGTAAGCCTTTCCCTCAACCGTATATCATCAGA
>CAIRHD010000361.1 GCA_903878265.1 uncultured Bacteroidales bacterium
AAAATAAATTGAATTATCAAAACTCACTGTTCCCAGATAAGCAGGGGGCTTACTTTTGAAAAAGAAAAAAAATGCGATTAATAATCAATTAGTTACCCTCATTTTAGTCCAGAATTATTGCTTTACCGGACAACAATGATTAGGAATCTTAAACAAATTTTATCCCTATTCCTAAAATTATCCTGAAAAGTACAATAAATAGCCCAGTCACAACCACTAATTTTATACTTATCCGAATGTGTTTTTCCGATTCTTCGAAAAAATATGTCGGCAGCACGCCTGTACCAATAAACAAAGGAATTATCATGAATACTGGAATAATGAGCAAAAGGTTTTCGTAAAACGAAAGGGGATATTTGATTACCAATATTATAAATGTTGAAATTAGATATGGAAGCACAAACTGTTTAAGCCGGAAAGCCATCCTCATTTCAGGCTCAAGAAAATTATAATACATATTTGCCGTAAAAAGCATTGGTTTTACTATAGCCATCCCAATAGCTATAAGGCTTACAATGCCAATAAACAAGATCAACATTTTAGCTGTATCGGCCAAATAGAGATAGCTGAGGACAACGCCTAAGCCTTCGTAATTGAATGCGCCAATAATGAAAGCTCCCAGAAGCATCGACATGGAATTGATAAATCCCCAGAGGAAAAACAGGCGGAGCAGCCCATCAAATTCCATAGCTTTTATGGTTACAACCAAAAATAGAATCGACAGCAGGAAAAGCATTACATTGCCTGATCCGTAAACAATTTTCACTGAATCAAAGGTCCAAACGCCAACTCCTCCATAAAAATCTATCTTGTTGTAGAATAAGGTGGTAGGAATATCAAATATTTTTGCAGCTGCTATTGTGGTTAATTGAAATAAAAGAAACACAACCAGATAGGATAATAGGTTGAACGCTGTGGAATTAGCGATAATGTATAACGATTCGCGCCTTGATGTTTGCATTGCTTAAATGAATAAATTTATAGCAAATATTTTATGCAAATATAAAAATGCCTGGTTAACAACCAGGCATTTATTTCAAAGAAACAAAAAAAAGTTTACAGGTTTGAAATATCGGCAAACGCAATATTTGCATATTCGCCATTTAACAACTTTTCATTTATTTCCTTGAAAGCTTCGATTGTGTATTTTACATCTTCGAGTGTATGAAGTGCAGTTGGGATGAGTCTTAGCATAATAATACCTTTTGGAACAACAGGATAAGTTACTATCGAACAGAAAATATTGTATTTTTCCCGCATCTCGACAGTGATGTTAGTAGCTTCTGGTATGGTCCCGTTCAACATTACAGGCGTAACAGGCGATTCGGTATTGCCAATGTTGAACCCAGCTTCGCGCAAGCCTTTTTGTAATGCTTCTACAATTGTCCAGAGGTTTTGGCGGAGTTCAGGTTTGGTCCTCACCAGTTCAAGCCTTTTTAAAGCTCCAATTACCATCGGCAATGGTAAAGATTTGGCAAAAATCTGTGAGCGCATATTGTGTTTCAGGAAATCGATAATTGGCTCGTTAGAAGCAATAAAACCTCCAATCCCAGCCATGGATTTGGCGAAGGTGCCGAAGTACATATCAACTCCATCCTGTACACCAAAATGCTCATCGGTGCCGGCACCTGTTGGCCCCATTGTACCAAAACCATGTGCATCGTCGATCAACAACCTGAAATTGAATTCTTTTTTCAGTTCAACTATTTCTTTTATTTTTCCAAGATCGCCCGACATGCCATAAACCCCTTCGGTAATAACCAAAATTCCACCGCCGGTTTGATCGGTGAGTTTGGTTGCCCTTTCGAGGCCTTTACGCAAATTTTCCATGTTATTGTGCGGATAAACAAATCGTTTGCCGATATGTAGCCTCATGCCGTCAATAATACAAGCATGTGCCTCGCTATCGTAAACAATAACATCGTTGCGGTCAACAATCGAGTCGATTACAGAAATCATCCCCTGATAACCGAAATTGAACAAGTAAGCTGATTCTTTATTTACAAAGGCAGCAAGTTCGCGCTCGAGTTGTTCGTGGTAAACTGTTTGTCCGCTCATCATCCGTGCACCCATCGGATAAGCCAAACCCCATTTTGCGGCGGCATCGGCATCGGCTTTGCGCACTTCAGGATGGTTAGCCAACCCAAGATAGTTGTTCAAACTCCACACAAGGCGCTCTTTTCCCCTGAAAATCATTTTATTTCCAATTTCACCTTCAAGTTTTGGAAACATAAAATATCCATCAGCCTGTTTGGCGTACATGCCCAACGGCCCTAAGTTGCGAACACGTTTTTCAAAAAGATCCACTCTATCAGTTATTTAAGTTAGTAATTATTTTTCGTGCTGCAAAACTACTAAACTTTATAAGAAGGTTGATTGTTTACTGAAAACATTTTGAAGAATGGCTTAAATAAGTGTAATTTGCAAAAATATCATCTTGAAATGCGGTTTGTATGAACAATAACGATACTTTTTCGATTTTTTGGTTTAGGCGCGATTTACGGCTTTTTGATAATTCAGCCCTTTTTCATGCACTCACAGCAGGGATGAAAGTGTTTCCGATCTTTATTTTCGATAAAAATATCCTTGATAAATTGAATGCTGATGATAAAAGGGTAAATTTTATTTTTCAGGCAATTGAAAACCTGAACTTTTTGCTGAAACCTCATAAATCTGCCATTCAACTGTATTATGGAAACCCACAGGAAATATTTGAACAAATCCTATCGAAATACAAAGTTAAAACCGTTTTTGCCAACCACGATTATGAGCCTTATGCTATTGGACGCGATTTACAAATCGAAAGATTATTGAAATTAAGAGGTGTTGGTTTTCAAACATATAAAGACCAGATTGTGTTTGAAAAAAGCGAAATCACAAAGGTATCTGGCGAACCATATACAATTTTTACACCTTACAACCACAAATGGCTCGAAAAATTAAACCAGGATAATAGTTGTTTGAAAACATGGAATTCGGAAGATTATCTAAATAATTTTTATGAGGTTGAGGATAAATGTACGCTTCAGCTTTCTGATATCGGTTTTTCGGAAATCAAGGATGTTTATCAACAGTTTCAGCCCAATATTCCAATATTGGAAAATTATGGGCAAACACGCGATTTTCCGGCATTGGACAGCACAAGCAGGGCAGGCATACACTTGCGATTCGGCATGGTAAGCGTGCGCCAATTAGTAGCTTTAGCACTGCAAACCAACGCCGTGTGGCTAAACGAACTTATATGGCGCGAGTTTTTCATGCAAATATTATTTCATTTCCCTAATGTTGAAAATCATCCATTTAAACCTAAATATCAGTTTATCAATTGGATAAACAACGAAAAAGATTTTGAAGCCTGGAGCAAGGGCATGACAGGCTATCCGTTGGTAGATGCCGGAATGCGGGAATTGAACGAAACCGGGTTTATGCATAATCGCGTGAGGATGGTAACGGCGAGTTTTTTGATCAAACATTTGCTTGTAAACTGGCAATGGGGCGAAGCATATTTTGCATCAAAACTCCTTGATTTCGATTTATCGGCAAACAATGGAAACTGGCAATGGGCAGCAGGTACCGGCTGCGATGCCGCGCCCTATTTCAGGATATTCAACCCAACAACACAGGCAGAGAAATTTGACCACGAAAATATTTACATAAAAAAATGGGTACCGGAATTTAATACATCCAAATATTGCAAGCCGATAGTTGAGCATAGTTTTGCCCGAAAAAGGTGTTTAGAAGCCTACAAATCTGCATTATAAAGGCTTTTAATAATATTTAACGAAATACCGGCAATATGCCCTGGACAAAACCGTTTCATAATTCGGGTTTAAATTTGTACTTTTGCAGCATGATCAGAAAACCGGTTATTTATTTAGTTTTGCTGTTATCGACGGTGATAATTTCGTGCAGCCCATACCAGAAGCTTTTAAAAGGTTCGGACAACGAACTGAAGTACACAAAAGCGCTTGAGTATTATGAGAAAGGCAATTATGTGCAGGCCCAACAGCTTTTTGAACAGATTTCTGCCTTTTTTAAAGGCACCGATAAAGCGGAAAAAATAGCCTATTACAACGCCAGCACATATTATAAACAAAAAGATTATATACTCGGCGGTTATTATTTTAAGGCGTTTGCAACTAACTTTTCGACAAGTGTTTTTGCTGAAGAAGCTTTGTATCTAAGTGCCTATTGCAGCTATCTAGATTCCCCTCGTTACTCGCTTGATCAAACTTCTACTACCGACGCAATATCGTCCCTACAAATTTTCATCAACCAATATCCTAAAAGTGCTAGGGTAAGCGAATGTAATAAATTGATAGATGAACTGCGTGCAAAGCTCGAAAAGAAAGATATTGAAATTGCCATGCTTTACTACAAAATGTCGGACTATAAAGCGTCTGTGGTCTCCCTCGGCAATGTGTTAAAAGATTATCCCGATACAAAATCGAAAGAATTGATTTTATATTCGATACTTGAAGCCAGATATCAATATGCAATCAACAGCATTTTTGAAAAACGGCAGGAACGGCTCAGAATGGCTTTAGACTCTTATGATGAGCTGGTTGCAGGTTTCCCTGTTGGTGAGTTTACGGACCAAGCATTGGCAATTAAGAAAAACATCAACAAAGAAATAAAAAACTAATAACGAAAACAAACAACAAACTATATGGATATCAAGAAGTTGAAAATTGAAACAAGCACGATTACCCGTAATATGTCGGAATTGAACGATCCAACTGACAATATTTACGAATCGGTAGCAATTATTGCAAAACGTGCTAACCAAATATCTCAGGAGATTAAGGAGGAATTGAACTCAAAGATTGATGAATTTGCCACTCCAAGCGACAATTTGGAAGAAGTTTTTGAAAACCGCGAACAAATAGAACTTGCAAAATATTACGAAAACCTTCCAAAAGCTACGCTTATTGCAACAAACGAATTTTTGAAAGATCAGATTTTCTCGCGTAACCCACTCAAGGAAAAGGAAAACACCTGGTAAGTTATTTTACAGGCTACAAATGCTGACAGGAAAAAAAATTCTTCTCGGGATTACTGGTGGCATTGCTGCTTACAAAATTCCTTTTTTGATCAGGCTACTGATTAAGGAAGGAGTTTCTGTTAAAGTGGTTATGACTAAAGAAGCGTGCAATTTTGTAACACCACTCACGCTTTCGGCACTTTCACAAAATCCTGTTTCCATTGAACCCTTTAACTCAACGGATGGAACTTGGCACAGCCACATTGAGTTGGGAAGTTGGGCCGATGCTTTTGTAATTGCACCGCTTACTGCCAATACAATAGCGAAAATGGCCACAGGAATTACCGATAGTTTGTTGCTCGCAACTTATCTTGCTGCGCGTTGCCCGGTTTTTTATGCGCCTTCGATGGATGTGGATATGTACCATCATATAACTACTCAACTGAATATCAATACACTGCAATCGCAAGGGAATATACTTATTGCCCCACATGCCGGCGAGCTGGCAAGCGGGCTTACAGGAATGGGTCGTTTGGAAGAGCCACAAAATATTGTTGAAATCTTAAGAACCTTCTTCTCGAAACAACAATCACTTTGTGGTAAAACTGTAGTTATTTCGAGTGGGCCAACCATAGAACCAATTGATCCTGTGCGTTATATCAGTAATCATTCGACAGGGAAAATGGGCAATGCCATTGCACTCGAAGCTGCTGCGCGAGGGGCGAAAGTCATTTTGGTTTCCGGGCCGGTGTCCGAATACCCTCAACATCCATCAATACAGATTGTTAAAGTTACGTCAGCTAACGAAATGTACAACAATTGCATAGAGTTGTTTGCAAATGCCGATATTGCTATAATGGCTGCAGCGGTTGCAGATTACATTCCTGTAAGTACAGAAACTGAAAAGATAAAAAAGAAGGATACTGATTTAGTTCTTCAATTAACTAAAACCAAGGACATACTTGCAGAACTTGGCAAACTGAAACAAGCTCATCAATATTTGGTTGGTTTTGCTTTAGAAACCAATAATGAATTGGACAATGCAATTTTAAAGCTACATACCAAGAACCTCGATTTCATCGTTCTTAATTCTTTGAAAGATCCTGGTGCTGGTTTTGGCCATAATACCAATAAAATCAGCATAATAAGCAAAGATCATTCTGTAACTGAATTTGCCCTTAAATCGAAAAAAGAAGCTGCAGTAGATATTTTCGATGCTATCTCAAAAAATATTGTTTAATACTTTTTTCAATCCCACATGATCCGCAAACTGATTATATTTCTGATTTTCGTTTTACCCTTCGTGGCAAGTGCCCAGGAATTCATGTGTCAGGTTTCTGTTAATTCACCACAAGTTGAAGGGACAGAGAAAAAAGTTTTCCAAACCCTTCAATCAGAACTCTATGAGTTTGTGAACAACCGGAAATGGACCAATTTTGTTTACAAAACCGAAGAGCGTATTGACTGTTCGATTATGATAACGATCACCGAACGTATTTCGAGTGATCAGTTTAAAGCGAAAGTAAATGTTGTTTTACAAAGACCTGTTTATAAAACTTCATACAATACCAACTTGCTCAATTTGGTTGACAATGATTTCAACTTTAAATATGTTGAATTTGAGCCTCTTGTTTATAACGATGATGCCTATACCTCGAACCTTACATCGGTGGTTGCCTATTATATTTATGTGATGCTTGGTATGGATGCCGACTCGTTCACTAAATTTGGAGGGACACCTTATTTTGAAAAAGCACGCGCAGTTGTAAATTCAGCACAAAATTCGCCAGAGCGTGGTTGGAAAGGGTTCGAAAGTACCAAAAATCGTTACTGGCTCGTCGAAAACCTTATGAACAGTGCATATTCGTCATTTAGGGATGGAATTTACTCCTACCACCGTTCCGGCCTCGATCTGATGTCGGAAAACATTGACATGGGCCGTAGTGGGGTTAGTGATTGTCTCGAAAATATGCAAAGGATAAACCGTGAAAAACCAAACCTGTATATTGTTCAATTGTTTATTGATGCCAAAAGGGATGAACTTATAAACATTTATTCTCAGGCTGCCCCAATGGATAAAACCAAGACGATTAACCTGCTGAAAGAAATTGATATTGCCAATGCGTCAAAATATCAGCAAATCATGCAACAACCTAAGTAACCACATTCCGTACAATTTCTTATATTTGCTTTTTTTAAGCTAAACCCCAAGACATGCTGCTGCATCTGTCAGTCGAAAATTTTATACTTATCCCACAGCTCGAAATCAGCGTGCATAAGGGTTTCACCTGTATTACGGGCGAAACCGGTGCAGGTAAATCAATTCTTGTTGGTGCGCTTTCGCTCATTCTTGGGCAGCGGGCCGATACTTCTGTGTTAAGGGACAAATCCCAAAAATGTATTGTCGAAGGAAGTTTTTTAATAGATGGATACAATTTAAACCCAATTTTCGATGCAAACGACCTGGATTTTGAATCGACATCGGTTTTCCGTCGCGAAATTAATCCCCAAGGTAAGTCAAGGGCATTTATAAACGATACTCCCGTAAATTTGAATGTGCTGAAAGAAATAGGGGAGAGGTTAGTCGATATACATTCTCAGCACCAAACACTCGAACTTAACAATGCCACATTCCAACTTGGGATGGTTGATTCGTATGCAGGTAATTCGCTGACTTTGAATTCGTACCGCAAGCTGTATTATGAATACAATTCGTTAAAATCCGAACTTGACGACTGTACTAAAAGGGAGCAGCAAAGTGCCAATGAAAGGGAGTATTTGAATTTTCAGTTCGACGAATTGGAAAAAGCCAACCTGAAACCGAACGAGCAACAGGAGGCTGAAGAAGAACTTGAAATCCTGACCCATGCCGAAGAAATAAAATCCAGAACCTTTGCTGCCATAGGTATAATGGCGGATGATGAGCTAAATGTTACCGGTAAATTGTTGGAAATAAAGCAACTTCTTGATCAAGCATCGCGCTTTAGCCACCATTTATTGCCACTTGCAGAACGTATCAGCGGAAGCATTATCGAAATCAAAGATATTGCAAACGAACTCCGGGTGTTTTCAGACCAAGTTAATTTTGATGCCGAAAGGATTGAAAAACTCAATTTGCGATTGGATATAATTTATCATCTGGAGCAAAAACACAGGGTTGCCACTGTGCCAGAACTTATTGCGATAATGGGTGCTTTATCCGATAAGCTTTTCACTATCAGCTCTCTCGAAACAAGAATTGCTGAATTGAAGGAAGAGTTGACAAAAAAGGAAAGTGAACTTTTGGAGGATTCGAATGTTTTATTTTCTGAACGGCAATCGGTTATCCCCAATATTGAAACTGAAATGCACAAAGTATTGGAGAACCTTGGAATGCAATCGGCCCAATTTAAAATAAAACATGAGCGACTTTCCAACTTTACTGCTTTTGGAACAGATAAAATCACTTTCTTATTTTCAGCAAATAAAGGAGGAGAAATACGTGAAATCCAGAAAGTTGCCTCTGGGGGCGAATTATCACGGCTTATGCTAGCATTGAAATCCTTGGTCTTGAACCGAAGTTTGCTTCCCACCATTCTTTTCGATGAAATTGATACCGGGGTATCGGGAGACATTGCCGGAAAAGTCGGTTCAATTATGCGCAACATGGCAAACCACATGCAAGTAATCGCAATCACACACCTTCCCCAAATTGCAGGCAAAGCAGATAGCCATTTATTGGCTTTCAAGCAGGATGAAGGCAGCACGACAGTTTCGAGCATGAAAATACTTTCAAGTGATGAGCGCATTAACGAAATAGCCAGGATGCTGAGTGATGAAACCATAACGGAATCAGCAAAAATCACTGCGAGGGAATTGTTGAATTACAAAAATTAAATGGCACATATCTGAGAAGCGAAATATTCTTACCATTGAATGACAATCGAATGACCACCGAATTACAATCGAATAACCACCAAATAACCACCAAATGACCACTGATTGACAATCGTATGACAATCGAATGACAACCAAATAACCACTGGGTCACCAAATAATTAACATCCAATCCAGAAATAACAATTAAACCAGATACAATGGCTTACAATTTACTAAAAGGGAAAAAAGGCATCATTTTCGGTGCGTTGAACGACATGTCGATAGCATGGAAAGTTGCTGAAAAGGCTTATGAAGAAGGTGCTGAATTTGTGCTGACTAATACACCTATGGCACTTCGCCTTGGCGATACCGATAAATTGGCTAAGGCTACAAATTCTATTATTGTTGCGGCCGATGCTACCAGTATTCCCGACCTCGAAAATGTTTTCACCAAAACGATGGAACATTTCGATGGCAAAATTGATTTCATCCTGCATTCGATTGGGATGTCGCCAAATGTGAGGAAAAAAATACCTTACGATTCAGTTAGTTATGAGAATTACCTGAAAACTATGGATATTTCAGCTATTTCGTTCCATAAGGTTATTCAAACAGCCAAAAAATTTGATGCGTTAAACGAGTGGGGTTCCATTGTAGCCTTGTCGTATGTTGCGGCACAGCGCACCTTGTTCGAGTATAACGATATGGCCGATGCCAAAGCCGCTTTGGAAAGCATTGCCCGTAGCTTTGGCTATATTTATGGTCGCGAAAAACATATCCGAATCAATACGATCTCGCAATCTCCAACTCTGACTACTGCTGGAAGCGGTGTAAAAGGAATCGGCGGCTTGATGGATTTTACCGAACGCATGTCGCCATTAGGAAACGCAACCGCCGAAGAATGTGCCGATTACTGCCTCACGCTTTTCAGCGACCTGACCCGAAAAGTTACCATGCAGAACCTGTTCAACGATGGTGGATTTTCGAGTATGGGTATGAGTGCCCGTGCCATGGAAATGTACAACAAAAGCCTGGACTGCCGCGATTGCCACGACCATCCGGATAATATGGGCGATAGCTGCAAGGTATAAATTGTATCCCTGCTACTGAAAGGTAGTGGGGATTTTTTTTATAAATTCTCATTAGTAACCGAAAAACTTTTTAAATGAACAAGTCAGTCAACCGAGGCTGACCAACTTGCATCTTTACTGTGTAAACGTCCAATTTATACAGCATGAGCGAAAATACAAATATGGTTTGTTACCCGCATGAAGGACAATGCAATATATGAAGTTGTACAGATCATACATGAAACCGTCATACCAGAAGGGAAGCAGGCGCATTGAAAGAAGAAAAGATAAACCTGTGTTATAAAGAAAGCCCGAAAAGCAAAGAGGTTAAGACATTGTTGTTGCGAAGAATAACTTATCGGGAGGATAAAGGACGCTGTATGTGTTTATCACCAATAATATGGTGCTTAAAGATCAAGATATTGCCGATATCTACAATCAGCGCTGGCAGATAAAGTTGTTGTTCAAAAAGATGAAGCAAAACTTTCAGTTGCATTGCTTTTATGGTGAAAGCGAAAATGCTATTCGTATTCAGATTTGGTGTACGATTATCGCCCAACTGTTATTGACCGTATTACAACGTAAAACAAAACTAAAAAAGCATTTTCTACTGTTGCTTGTATAGTAAGGCAACATCTGTTGAGTTACTTGAATTTGGAAGAATTGCTCCTTAACTCAAAGCGATTCTATGATAAGTATCATAGATATGTTGATTACAGTGATAGTTTGTTCCCTTTAACAGGATAAAAATAGGGGGGCTGCTTTTTGCAACTAAATTTTAAAAACTGAATCTCAATATGATATAAACGAAATATGCCAACTCTTGAGTTTAGTCGCTTAACAATTATTTTTATGAAAAACAGAATAAACCATATTTACTTAATCGCACTGATTGCCTTATTGCCGACGATTTTGATCAATTGTGCCAAAGATATAACTCCTACCGCTTCGACATGTGGTATGTCAATCACTATTAATCATGTCGCAGGTTCCGTGGCGCCAGATAACAAAACTGTGACTTATGGCACTGTTACCAACATACCTGGCGAACCAACAAAATGCTGGATAACCCAGAACCTGGGTGCCTCCAAACAGGCAATTGCTGTTGATGATGCCACTGAAGCAGCCGCAGGCTGGTATTGGCAATTTAACCGCAAGCAAGGTTTTAAGCACGATGGCACAACCCTTACCCCAGCTACAACATGGATTAGCAACTCAAACGAAAACTCCAATTGGATTGCCACCAACGACCCCTGCACCCTCGAACTTGGAAACGGCTGGCGTTTGCCCAGCCGCACCGAATGGTCCAACGTGCATGCAAGCGGCAATTGGTTCACCTGTAACGCACCATTTAGTTCTGGCCTAAAACTCCATGCTGGAGGTTACCTGGACCTCAGCGATGGTTCGCTCGAAAACCGTGGCTTCAACGGTCTCTACTGGAGCAGTACCCAGCACGATGAAAGCTACGGATGGACCCTGGACTTTGCTTGTGCCACTAGCTTCATTAGCTGGCTCTATAAGGCGAACGGCTATACTACTCGTTGCCTCAAAGAATAATTTGATATATTTGTTGGGGCGTCTTTTTAAGTTGCCGAGATAATAAAGGAGAAACCCCTATAAAAAACCAACAACAGCAAAAAGTGTGGGGGTGACAAAAAAGTCGCACTGAAGCTTGACGAAACCGCTCCGATACTTACTGGGAATAATGTCGTAACAATTTGCTCTTTATCAACATTGAAGTTTGCTGGAATTTGGAGAGAATTAATTGTATTCGTCGTAAAATGCTTTTTTATACATTTGTACATTATCATTAACAATGCAATATTTAACAACATGAACAGGAAAACCGGACATACGCCTAAGCGGATCAACATTATACTCGCAATATTGATTGGGATAGTTCAATCTTCTTGTAAAAAAGAACCATCAGAAGCTATTCCAACAATGATAAACTATACCAAGCTTAATGGTTTAGCTAATAATTATGTACACTCTATTGCTATTGATTCTCAGGACAACAAATGGATTGCAACGGATGGTGGAGTATCTAAATTTGATGGTGTAAACTGGACCACCTATACATCTAATGGACTAGATCTCGGAGCAAAAACTATTGCTATTGATAATCACGGCATAATTTGGGTTGGCTGTTTTAACGGAGCATCAAGTTTTGATGGAACCACTTGGACAACTTATTCACTTGGGGGTTTGGCAAAAGGTGTAAGTGCAATTGCGGTCGATGCCCAGAACAATAAATGGTTTGGGACTTGGTATGGTGGTGTCTTAAAATTCGATGGTAGCCAATGGACTTCTTACTCAACAACTGATGGTTTAGTATCCGATTATGTCTGGGCCATAGCCATAGATCATCAAGGCAATAAATGGTTTGGAACAAGTGTTGGAGTATCAAAATTCGATGGCACAAATTGGACTACATATACCAGTAAAGATGGACTAGCCAACGATGTTGTTTTTGCAATTTCTGTCGATCATCAAGGGAATAGATGGTTTGCGACCTGGGGCGGAGGTGTATCAAAATACGATGGAACTAATTGGACTAATTATAAGGCTTCCGATGGGCTTGCAAATAATTACACTGGGGCAATTGCTATTGATATACAAGGGAATAAATGGTTTGGTGGTCAGTCTAATGGCGTTTCAAAATTTGATAATACGAAATGGACTATCTTTCCCTTGACTGAGAAATCCACAGATTATTCAATCCTTTCAATCGCAATTGATTCTCATGGAAATAAATGGATAGGAACAGCATATGGCGGTGTATTTGAATTGAAAGATTAATGCAATAAAACATTTGTAGCTCTTCACCCGCTCAATTCGCCATTTTTACCAAAAAATTCACAGATTAGCATAGATTTACTGCTATTTAAGTTAGTTCTACTTTACTAAAATAGATTTCACTTGTAATGCCTGTCAATATCCGCTTGCCTCTGCCTATGTCTTATTTGGATATGCTCCAAGCACAGGTCAACTTCTTTTTGCGAAGCAAAGAGAATAGAGATAACCAACAATCTGGCATCCCGGACACTCAACAGTGGCAATTGGTCTTGCTTATCTATTTTTAGAGTCAGAATATAGAGTCCGGCCATCAACACCAACGCCATGTGATGTTGCCAGGCCAACCATCCAGTAACTTGATAACCCGACATCCCCAACTCGTTTTTACTATCATCAAAACAACGTTCTACCCAATACCGGCTGATTTGAAAATAAGCCCATTCATTATTGGTGTATTTTTCTTTTTCCCCATTACTCAACGAATATTTCGTTTTCTCTGACCGGGTTATGACCAATGTCCGCTTTTGAGCGTTTTGTTCTTTCCCATCCCAATGCCAAACTGTAACAGTATGAACCAAGGCATATTTCCATCCTTTTGCTGTTTTTCTGATCTGCTCTCTGGTGAAATCTTTTGATGCAAGCGTTTTTATGTAGCCTTGCAACTGAATTGGCTGAATATCAGGCCGTAGCAATGTTGGCGTTTTCCCCTTGTTGCTTTTGCGCCCGGGGACAGCGAACGTGGGTTCCGACAGAAAAACCAGTTCATCTTTATGGACATCCAGTACGTAAAATCGCTCCAGTTTATCTAATGCCCTTGTTAGCTCGGAATTATGCCCATACAATCCGTCCCCTCCGATAAAATCGAATTCAACCCCAGCTTCAATGGCTCTCTTCACTAACTCCAGTGCCAATTCCGGCTTTGTTTGGTATTTCTGCTTTGCCTCAGGTATACCTGCATCCTGACATCTTGCTTTATCATTTGTCCATCCAGTGGGCAGAAACAGTTCTGTGCCAATTAAAGTGCAAAATTTCTCATTGCTCAAGCATACATGTACAGAAACCTGACAATTATCCACTTTTCCCACAACCCCGGCATATTGACGTGCCACACCTACAGATTTATCTCCCTTTTTTAAATGCGAGGATTCATCAAAGGTTAAACCTGTGGGCCGACCACTTCTTTTCTTCTGTTCTCTTAAGACTGTGTCAACCTCCTTCATCGTAACAAGATTTACATCTTCGTAGCTCCATTTGCTCACCGATAAGAAGTGAACATATCGTTTGTAGTCAGAACCTGTTACTGCTTCTACCATCCGTTCCATATTCTTATGTCCCTTTTCACACTGTAGAAGCCCTGACAAATACTCTGTCGCAACATGCGTACAGCTCTTTCTGTACACCCTGAACAACCCATCATACTTTCTGTATATCAGCGTATTAAAGTTGTGATTGCTAAAATATCCGCTTTTGTTTTTTAAAACAAAATTTTTTTCCTCTGCTCGTTTTTGCTTCATTATCAAAAATGATCAGAGTGGTTTGTTGAAGCAAATATAGTAATATTAATTTACATTCGCAAGCTCTTTTGTTCGTGTTTTATTTTGGTAAAGTAGAACTAATCAGTTTCATTTATAATTGGCTATATTTACGGACGCGAAAAACATATTCGCATCAATACCATTTCGCAATCACCAACACTCTCAACTGCCGGAAGCGGTGTTAAAGGAATCGGTGGCCTGATGGATTTCACCGTGCGTATGTCGCCACTGGGAAATGCCACTGCTGACGAATGTGCCGATTACTGCCTCACTTTGTTCAGCGACCTGACCCACAAGTTACCATGCAGAACCTCTTTAACGATGGCGGTTTTTCGAGTATGGGTATGAGTGCCCGAGCCATGGAAATGTACAACAAAAGCCTTCATTGCCGCGATTGCAACAACCATCCGGATAATGTGGGGGATAGCTGCAAGGTATAAGTTTTATCCCTGCTACTGAAGGGTAGCGGGGATTATTTTTTGAAATAAATTATGGTTGGTTTGTTAGCAAAGAGATTTTATTCCATACTTCTGGTGTGCTTATCCGATAGATGCGTTTGATTTAAATGGGTGCTGTAGTTAAATTTAAAGTTTTGATAGATGGAATTTAAAAATTGTTAATACTTGGACAATAGAAGCAAATGAAAAATGACCGTTACAGATAAGACGGAAGTAGGCACGAATGGTTAGGTTTACAAAGATGTTATTCACTAGGCTATTAAGAGCCTAAACTACCTTCGGAAATCCCCTCACTACCTGTTTGGTGTAGCCTCACTACTACTGGTGATTTCCAAACTCCTGTCTGGTTCAAAACCCTGTCAGGGTAAAATATTCTGTTTTATAACTCTTTTGATTATCCTGCCACACCAGAAAAAAGCTCTATTGTCCTGTCAATCTCGACGATTCTAATCCGAAACCCAGAACCTCTCAAAACAAAAACCCACACAAAACTTCCTATTAGATTTTTAGTCTGGCGTTTTCTCAAAGTGAAAATATCTAAATTCGTTAAAAGATTTACCATAAAATGTTGAAACACAACGCTTCATTGAATTAACAGATCCGAAACCGCATTGTGCAGCATACTCTTGCAACGTACAATTTGGGCTGTCTTTTAGTTTGCGCCCCAATTCTTCAATACGGAAACTATTGACGAAGACACAGAAATTCTGGTTAAATTCCTGGTTAATGGTGGCCGATATAGAGGTCCTGTTGGAGCCAACGGCTTGCACAACATCCATTATGCACAAATCGCTTTTGAGGTGAAGCTTATTTTCCCTGAATGCTAAAAGGATTTTATCGATGAGAATCCCTTGATCTATCTCATTTATATGCGCTGGCCTACTCGGTAAAGCCACATTTTCAGGAATATAAAGATCTGTGTTTATCGGTTTCTGCCTCATGCCTACTTCACCAAACTTAAACAATGCAAAAGTAAATACAGACCATCCGCTAAAAATAAGGAAATCTTTTGGCAATAGAAAAGTCCTTCCAACACCAAACAATATAAGTGAAATTGTGCCCAATGCCACGCCTGAATAATTCAGTATCTTGGCATTAATGGGTTTGGCATCCCGTACATCCGAATAAAATTGTTCGGCTTTATCTGCGTATTTATTGATCAACAAATGATTGGCAATTGTAAAATAGGCCACTTGAACAAGAAACGATGTTTGTATTACTTTCCGCATTACATCCAAAAATTGAACCTGTGCCGGTAGATTGAACTGGTTAAACAGCCATGCCTTATACACGGGTATCGATGAATTGAAAACAGCGATGCCATAAACAAAAACAACAAATACCGGGAGAACAAGGTATTCGGCATGTGCTTTAAACGATATGCTGTCATCAACCGTGAGAAGCCTAAAATAAATATGTAAAAGTGGGAAAAGGATCAAACCGGTAAACTGTAGCGGCAAGTCGAAATATACGTACACATCAGGCGCAGGGGCAAAATATAAAAAATGGGCGAAAAAAACCAGTGCCGTTAAAAGCATGAACTTAAAAAGAAACCTGCGGGGTGCAGCCTGTTTCCTATAATCGCCTAACAACGCAAATGCCCAAAAAAGCGAAACAAAAACCGGTGCAATTAAAACTATAATCCTTGGCATAGTTGGCAAATGTAAGCTAAATAAAGATATGTACGTTTTGGACGAAAATAAGTACGTTTTGGACGGCGAGAAAGGAAAACTAAACTTAGTTTCGCCATTTATCCTGCATTGCAAGGAAACTTTACTCTAGATGAAAAAGAACAGGGAATCAAAAACAACCGGTAGATAAACCTTCTGAACAAAGTGAGAATAGAAATTATTTTATAAAAATGTTGAATAAACTAATATGTTAATCGCATGAAAAAATCATTTAATTTTTTACTTGGCCTGACGCTAACAGCAGGCATTTTCGTGCATACCGCAAATGCACAAATCACGGTCTCCGGCTCCAACACCAAAGACGGCTCTTACACCTCGTTAACCAAAGCCAACGGGGCATTTGCCGCGCTTAACAGCATAACACAGTTGGGAAAAACCATTGTAATCACCATTACAGCAGATGTAACCAATGAAGATGGAGTAACCTGGCTGACCGGTGATCTGGGAATGTGGACTAGCATTGCTATAAACCCAAGCGGAACAAGGACCATTTCCGGTTCGGTGGTAGGATCCGGTGTGCTATGCCTGTGGAAAGGGGATTATGTAACCATCGACGGACTTAACACGGGAGGTAATTCACTTACAATTTCCAATACGAGTACGGCAAACTCAGCATACACTTCTACACTGCGATTTGTCGGGGATGCAACACATAATACTGTACAAAATTGTACAATTACAGGGTCTTCAACGACAACAACAGGCGGAATTGTCTTTTTCGATACCGGCTGGACAAACGGCAATGATTTCAATCTGATTGACAAAAACAACATCACCAATGCCGGGGGCAACAGGCCTTTGTATGCAATTTACTCATCCGGCACCTCGGCTACCAATAATAATAGTGACAACACAATCAGCAATAATAGGATATACGATTTTTTCAATCCCCTGATTAATCATTCAGCCGGTATTTTCCTTTATAATCACACCTCCGACTGTAACGTCACCGGGAATACTTTTTATGAGACCACTTCCTTTGGCCCAACAGGAGGGGCATTCAATCTTTATGTTATTCGTATTGAAAACAAAACATCCGGTAATAATTTTAAAGTAACCGGTAATTATATCGGAGGCAATGCAGCAGACCACAGCGGTAAATTTACTGTAACCTCAACTACCGGACACATCTTTTTTGGTATAAGGTTGAGCGTTTTTACTACTACTCCCAGTTCCGTTCAGGACAACACCATTCAAAATATCGATTATACCAGCAGTTCAGGGACACCCTTTTATGGGATATTCGCACTCGATGTTGGTAGTATAAATATCGGAACTGTCACCGGCAATACCATCGGCTCAAACACCGGTACAGGGTCCATTACTCTAACAAATCCAACAGCCAATGCATTCAGCTACGGAATCTGGAATACAGGGTCTGGAATATTGGATATCGAAAACAACCAAGTAGGAGCTATAACTACTGTCGGCTCTGCCACCATTGCCCATAGTTTTTACAGTATCAGGTCTGATGCCGGAACAAATACAATCAGCAACAATACTATAGGCAGTGCGACAACTTCTAACAGTATTCATGCAAGTTCCACTTCATCCAATGGTCAGAGCGTGTACGGCATTACTGCCACCAGCACGGGCACAACAACCATATCGGGAAACACTGTAGCAAATCTAACCAATGCATCAACTGCAACCAGTGGCGAAATTTCCGGAATTCTTTCATCAGGCGGCACGAGAACCATATCAAACAACACGGTACGGGATTTAACCATTGCCAATTCAAATACAGAATCAGTAAGTGGAATAAATTTTTCGTGCAATATAGCAGCGGCACAAACCATTACCGGCAATACGATTTATAACCTGTCGAATACACACCCTTCCTTTGCCGGAAAACTGACAGGCCTTTATTACCAGGGGCCTGTGACCGCCAGCACCGTTTCCGGTAATTTTATTCATAGTTTATCCGTAACAGGCGCAAGCAGTACCGGCGCCAGCATATACGGGATCAGGATAGGCCAGGGCAGTGCCACTTACTCAAACAATATTATCAGCCTGGGTGGAAATACGAAAACAATCATTTATGGTATTTATGAAACAGGAGTAGCATCAACCAACAATAACCTGTATTTTAATACAGTATATATTGGAGGAACGCCGGCGTCCGGTTCCACCAATAAATCGTATGCCTTATACAGTGCGGTAAACACCAACACGAGGGATTTCAGGAACAATATCTTCAGCAATGTATGTTCAACTTCGGGAGGAGCAAGCTTGCATTACGCGGCATGGCTAAATTATTTAGTGAGCACAAATTTAACCCTTGATTACAACGACTATTATGCCCCCGGTATCGGTAGCGTATTGGGAAGATATGCTGGTGCAGATGTGCTCACATTACCGGTAATTACCGGGTTGGATGCCAACAGCTCGCCTGCTAATCCAAACTTTGTTACACCCGGTGGCACAACGGCAGCCAATTACCTGCCACAGTCGCTCGCGTTGGTTGCTGCCACCGGAACAGGCATTAACACCGATTTTGACGGGGGAGCTGCCCGCAGCGAAACTAAACCTGCGATGGGGGCTTATGAATATACCGTTTCCGGGGAACTGGTAACCGTAACCGCTTCTGCAGGAACAGGATCTGCTGTTTATACCCGCCTAAAAGCTGCCTTTGATGCGATTGATGCCGGAACACATAAAGGGGATATTTCAATCGCCATCAACTCAAGTATTACCGAAACGGCTTCGGCAGTCTTGCACCAGACCGGTTACAATGGCACATCGGACTACTCCACTGTCCATGTTTATCCAACGGTTACCGGACTTACCATCAATGGAAATCTTCCCGCGCCGCTTATCGACCTGGATGGCACCGATCATGTCACCATTGACGGAAGGGTAGGCGGAACAGGCTCAACAAAAGACCTGATCATTTCAAACCTCAGCACATTTTCTACAGTGGGAACTTCCACCATCCGGTTTATTAACGATGCTTGTACCAATACCGTTCAATATTGTACGATTAAAGGTTCATCCCTGGCAACCACCGGGGGAATCCTGTTTTTCAGTACAACTACCGGCACTACCGGTAACGATGGCAACCAGATCGACAATAATAATATCACAAATTCAGCCGATGCCAACAGACCGTTGAATGCCATATATTCGTTGGGAATAACAGGTTCCAATCTCGAAAACAGCGGCAACATCATCAGCAATAACAACATCTATGATTTCCTGAATAAAGCAACAGCTTCCAACGGAATCAACCTTGGCACTTTTACAACAGCCTGGACTATTTCGGGAAACAGTTTTTATGAAACGGCTACATTTGTACCGACTGCAACAAAAGAGTTATACCCAATCTATATAATCAGTTCGGGAACAAACTTCTCGATTTACAATAACTACATAGGGGGAAGTTCGGCACAATGCGGCGGTACTGCATGGACAAAGACAAACACATCTGACAATGGATTCAGAGCCATGAACATTTCTGTTGGAACGGGTGTTGCAAGTAGTATACAGGGCAATACCATTAAAAACATGTCCTGGTCAAACAGCGGTAATTCAATCTGGTGCGGAATATTTATTAATACCGGTGATGTAAATATAGGCACTACCTCAGGGAACGTAATTGGTGCGGCCGATGGAAACGGATCGATCAAGTTTACCGGGGGAGGTTCTTCATCTGTTTCATATGGGATACGCAATGCCGGAACAGGGACAGTTGATATTCAAAACAATACGATTGGCTCGATTACCACGAATAATTCCAATTTCACTTATCCATCCGCCTTTTATGCGATTTCCAAAGGTACCGGGGCCGGAACCACAACCATCAGCAATAATCAGATAGGCAGTACGGTAACAGCCGCGAGCATCAATGTAAGTTCCCTTTCAACAGCAACTGCGCAAAAAGTTATGGGAATACAAAATAATGGTACGGGTACAATAACCATTTCGGGCAACACCGTGGCCAACATGTCAAATGCTAACACTTTTAACGGCAGTGGAGCGATTGATGGCATTTACTCCGATGCCGGCACAAACACCATTACCAACAATACGGTGAGGGATTTAACCATTGCCAATTTGAGTAACTCTGAATATAACACTGCAGCAGTCATTGGTATTTCTCTTAGTAGTGTATCAAACGCAACAACAATTACAGGCAATACAATTTATAATTTATCAAATACAAACGCGGCCTACGCCGGATACATTTATGGGTTATATTACTTCGGTTCTACAACAGCAAGTACAGTTTCTAAAAATTTCATTCACAGTTTATCGGTAACAGGAGCAAGCAGCACTTCGGCCAGTATTTACGGGATAAAAATATACGGAGGCGCCACCACCTATTCCAACAATATTATCAGTCTTGGTGGTTCTACCCCAACAACTCTTTACGGGATTTGGGAAAATGGGGCTAGCAGTACTACTAACAGTTTGTATTTTAATACGGTGTATATTGGGGGAGTTCCAACGAGCGGCGCTTTAAACAGTTATGCGCTGTACAGTGCGGTTACAACAAACACAAGAAATTTCAGGAATAATATTTTCGACAATGAAAGGTCTAACGGAGGAACACCAGCCGCAACGGGAAAGCATTATGCAGCATACTTTGCAACGAATCCAAGTGCAACAGGCTTAACAGAGGATTACAATGATTACCTGGCATCTGGTACTGGCGGAACATTCGGCTATTTTAACGGCGCAGATAAAACTTCACTTGCTGACTGGAAAACGGCAACAGGGAAGGATGCGAACAGTTTAAACACAGATCCTTTATTTGCCAGTGCAGGTGGCACCACCGCCGCGAGCTACATCCCTGCTGCTGCACTGACTGGCATTGCAGCATCCGGTATCCCCACCACCGATTATTCAGGAACAACCCGTGCTGCCATACCCACCATGGGCGCTTATGACGTTAGCAATATATGGACAGGTACTGCCGGAACCGACTGGAATACTACGGGCAACTGGAGTGCAAATACAGTCCCCACATCTTCATCAAATGTTGCAATCCCCCATGTAACCAACGACCCTATTGTTAGCCAACTTCCAGCCACACCGGCAATCTGCAATAACCTCTCCATTGCCACGGGTGCTGTGCTTACCATTGCTCCCGGAAAAGCACTTACGGTCAGTGGAACATTAGCCAACAGTAGTGGAACAAGCGGCTTGGTAATTCAATCCACCTCGGCAGGCACGGGTTCGCTTATAAACAGCACAGCAGGTGTTCCGGCAAGCGCAGAGCGTTATATTGCCCGCTGGACCGATGCCAACCATGGCTGGCACTTCCTGAGCAGCCCGGTGGCCAATCAAGCCATTAGTGCCTCCTTTGTGGATATTACTGGAACAATAAGTACAAACCTTGACCTGTACAAATGGAGCGAATCGCAAAACCTATGGATCAACATTAAAAACGATGCTGGTACATACAACCAAGGAACGGGAACAACAAACTGGTCGAACGATGCAAACCCTGTATTCGAAACAGGGAAAGGCTATATGACAGCTTACAGCACCAACCTAACCAAAACTTTCATAGGCACACTGAATGTTGCAGATGTGCCAATCACTGGTTTGACGAATACTACGGGCAAAACCAATAGGGGCTGGCACCTGGTCGGGAATCCGTTCAGCAGTGCCATTAAATGGACGCAAGGCTCTTCTTGGGCAAAAACAAACATTGGAGCTTTCCCGCAGATTTGAAACGAATCCACAGCAAGTTATAAAATATTGGCTGGAGGAGGGATTATACCCGCACAAAACGGGTTTGTGGTTTATGTGGCAGAAGGAGGCGGCTCGCTTACCATTCCTGCCGATGCACGCCTGCACAGCGATTCGACATGGTACAAAAATTCAGCCATCACAGATGAAATCGTTTTGGTAGCCCGAGATTCCGAAGGCAAAACAGCCCAGGAAAGCATTATTGGTTTTAACCCCGCAGCAACCGAAGATTTCGATATGGAACACGACAGTTACTTTATGGCCGGTTTTGCGCCTATGTTTTACAGCATAAGCCAGAACAAGCTTTTCGCTCTCAACACCTTACCGGAACTGAAAAACGAATTGGTTGTGCCTATGGGATTTGTAAAAAACCAAAGCAGCCACTTTAGTATCGCACTTGCGCAGAACATGCCGGGTAAAACCCTTTACTTAGTTGATTTGAAAACCAATAACGAACATAAAATTTCGGAATCGCCTTATAGCTTTACCTCCGAAAACGGCGACAACGCCAATCGTTTCCTGCTCAAGTTTGGCACAACCGGCACAGGCGAAACACCTACAGTGCCAGAAATCAACGCCTGGGTTTACAACAATATTCTGTACGTGAAAAATCCCGATGGCAAAACTCAGATTGAAGTTTTCGACCTAAGCGGGAAAAGTCTTTTGTACACACTGTTTTCGGGTTCGGGGCTGCAAAGTATGCCACTTTATCAGCCCACAGGCCTATACCTGATAAGGCTTACGAGCAACGAAAAAACACAAACCATCAAGGCAAACATCAACATTGATTAAAGACTACAACAATGAAAAAGTCAAATATAATCAGTAAAGCCTTTATGGCGTTGGCCTTCCTCACAATTAGCATAAGTATTTCGGCACAAACCCCGCCACCACCACCGCCCAACGTAGGCCATGGAAGTAGCGGCAATAAGGCTCCCGGGGATAGCTCACCGCTTGGAAACGGCACCTTTATTTTGTTAACACTTGCAGCAGCTTATGCGGGGCGCAAGGTGTATGCGGTTAAGGCAGTGGAAACCTGGGAATAATCCAAATTGTATTCACATGGTAACAAAAAAGTTGCTCCGTGAATAAAATAAATGTAGTTGCGTCTTTTTAATTCACCCCAACACTACTATTGCCCAAAACTGTTTTTTAAGCACAATCAAAAGGCCATCCTATAAAAGGATGGCCTTTGCTGTTTATACAGGGCTTCACTTAAAGTGAAACCCTGAGTGAGAAACAATAGGTTTTAATAATGTCTGAAGATGTGTCAATAAATGATGGTGTTTTGTTGTTAAATGATCTCGTTAAGTCAGAAGTAGAAGCTGTCAATCCTGTTTCAATATATTTGGATCGGCGATTTTGAGTAACACGTATTTTAATATTAACTGTTTTGTCTTGTTTTATTTAATGCTTTAACCCAATAGCTTTAAATTGGGCATAGTAATTTTTCTTTGTAGACTCTTTGTAGATTTATTTCGGTTTGTGTAGATGCTTTGTAGATTTTTTTTGCCTATAAAAGTGCGTAAAGTGCTTGAAGTACTTAGAAAACAAAAAAGCCTTCCCTCGGGAAAGCCTTGTCTTAATTGATGTTCGCTTGATTTTGATAGTGGGTGGAATATGGGGTTCGAACCCACGACCTCCGGAACCACAATCCGGCGCTCTAACCAGCTGAGCTAATACCACCATTTTTGTTTGAAGTGGCAAAAGTAATCTTTTAAATTGAAATTTGAAAGTGATGATAAAAAAAATGTGATATTGCGCTTATCCTTAATGCTGAAAGCCACTTTTTTTTTAGATTTGCAGAAGTATTGCGAAACAGTAAATGGTTATCAGGAAATTTTGAAATGTAATTTAAAAATGGGAGGAAATAATTAAGACAGATTAGGAGAATTGTTTGAAAAGCGTCAACACTTTTCTCCACTTCCAATCGCCCAACCAGTACTGTTAAACGTATCAAGTGCACAATCTACCACCCCTCAACCCCTCAACAAATAAACCCCTCAACGCCTCAACAAATAAACCCCTCAACCAATGGCTGACATAATCGATTACAAAATCCATGGCGACGACATGCAAATCGTCGAGATAGAGCTTGACCCATCCGAAGGCGTGCGTGCCGAAGTTGGCGCAATGATGTTTATGGAAGAAGGCATACAAATGGAAACAGGAACCGGTGGCGGGCTTTTTAAAGGCCTCAGACGGATGCTGACAGGCGACGGCTTTTTTATTTCTACATTTTATAATACCGCTTCGGTAAAACGCAATGTTTCGTTTGGTGCGCCCTATCCCGGGAAAATAATCCCGATTGACTTGCGCCAGGTTGGGGGCACTTTCATTTGTCAGAAAGATTCTTTTTTATGCGCCGCCAATGGAATTGACATCGACATCGCTTTTACAAAAAGGATCGGTACTGGCATCTTTGGAGGTGAAGGTTTTATCCTGCAAAAGCTTTCTGGCGATGGGCTGGCTTTTGTACATGCTGGCGGCACTATCATCCGCCGCGAACTTCGCGAACGCGAAACTCTGCGTGTGGATACAGGTTGCATTGTTGCCATGTCGCCAACAGTTGATTATGATATACAGTTTGTGGGTGGTTTTAAGAATGCGCTTTTCGGTGGCGAAGGATTGTTTCTGGCAAGCCTTAGTGGACCTGGAACCGTTTACCTGCAAAGTTTGCCTCTTTCGCGTCTGGCTGATAGGATTATATCGTCATCACGCTCCAACCGTGAAGAATCAAGAGGAATTGGTGGAATTGGGGGCGATTTACTTGGTGGACTTTTAGGTGGAGATAGGAAGTTCTAGACAGTTTGGCATGGTCAAACAGAGTATGCTTTTTTCGATAAACAAAGCCATCTTAAAGAAAAAGCAAAAAAAATCAAGGGATGAAAACTCTTGTGCTCGGCCGCTTACTGGAAAATGAGACTGTATTCAACTGCTGTTCGTTTTCAAACCTGAGTATCTGTTTTTGCTCAGTAAGCGAAGAATCAAAAACTAAAATCAAATAAAGGTCGTATGAAAAATGCATGCAGCCTTTTAAATTGCTAATATGCTGACACTATTTGGTGAAGAAGAAGATAAGCCAAAGGCTCTGAAAATTGTAGTCCAAGGCAAAAAGAAATTGTCGAAAAACCAGCAGTTGTTCAACAGGCTTACGAAGAGGATCGAAAACCTGGAGAAAGAAAATGCAAAACTGACCGAAAAGTTTTCGAGGTTGCTATCCTATCACAGCAAGGAAATTGTGCCTGTTGAAACCCAGGTAGCCAATGCAAGGATTCAATTAGCAATGGCTCTGGCAAAATCAACCGTGATCCTCAAATTCACGGCAAATCAGATTGATTTAATTAGGTCGGTACTTTTGGAACAATGCAACCTTGCTTTTCAATTCATTGAACCAACACCCGAACAGGAAGCTTTTTATGATGAATGGTCATTAGTATCCTATCAAACCGATGTTGAAGAGCAGATGGAAAGGGAGAAAGAGATATTTGCCGAGTACATGAGCGATACTTTCGGGATGGATATTGATATGGACGAATTTGACGATAGCCCCGAAGGCCAAGCCAGGTTTTATGCCAAAATGAAAGATCAGTTTCAAAACACAGAAGAAAATGAAAGCCGCCCGAACCATAAAAAGACAAAAAAACAGCAAGTATTCGAGGAATCTCAGAAAGCGGAAGAAGCCATAAAAGCCAAAAGTATCCGCAGCATTTTTATCGCACTTGCCAAGGTTTTGCATCCCGACACCGAAACAAACGAAAGCTTAAAGGCTGAAAAGGAAGAAATTATGAAAAAAGTTACTTCCGCATACGACCAAAAGGACTTGACCACCCTGTTAAGGCTTGAGATGGAATGGGTTCATAAAACCTCCGAACACCTCGAAAAAATGACCGATGATAAATTAGGGATTTATATTTCGGCACTAAAGCAACAGGTGCATGAACTCAGTGAGGAACAAAGTCGCATTTGTCAGCACCCAAGGAATGCCGCAATTAGTTCATATTCTTTTCTTTCTGAGAACCACGCTATTAGATCTATCCTGAAAGAAAAATCGGAACTTCAAGGCATTTTCTTAAATCTGAACCATTATATCGCTACATTTGAATGGACAAAATCGAAAAAACAAATATTGGATTTCGTCAAGAGCCATGCAAAAAATGATTTTGAATCAGAGTTGGAACAATATTTTAAGGAAATGCTATCAGGTAGGCGATAATTTTAGGGTTTCATTTACTTTCATTTCTCTGCTATTAATATCGAAATTTTGACTGAAGTCCCTATTACCTAATCCTCAAAACACTGAATCATCAATGCTTTACACAAAATTCTACATTGTTCCTTCGAAAACACAAATACGATAGCACAGGTTCGCTTAGCAAATTAGCCTGGGTACGGTTCCATAAAAATGGGGTCGCGTTCGCTGCGCTTTTATTTATTGGTTTTGTGTCCTTTATTGGCATAATTGGTTATTGGGTTACACCCGATAAAAGTCCAATGGTTAACGAACAAAATTTGCTCTTAGCCACTTTGCGCCCCGGATCAAAAGTGATGGTTTTAAAGGTACACAAAAACCAAGAAATCCCACCGCGGAATATCTTTCACCTGTTGCTGTTCGGGCAGGAAAACAAATATTCTATCTATCCAATTTCCAGTTTTATAATTTCGGGCGACTCCATCAGAATCAAGGAGTTTAGCAAAGATGCCACCGGTTTGGAGAAAGCTTTCCTATTGGCAAATGTTTGTTTCCCGTTGACGGAAAATGCTAAATTAATCGTAGTAGGAAACCGTATTTCTTTTACCACTTTGGATGGAAAAACAATCATAACCACAACAGATGTGCTCAAAAAACAGGTTTTAGCCGAAAATATAATTTACAAAACATTTATTCTGGGTACCGACCGATACGGCCGCGATGTATTGAGCCAGCTTATAATCGGTTCAAGGGTCAGCATTTCGGTAGGCTTTATTTCGGTCGCCATTTCGTTGCTGATCGGGATTTTTTTGGGTGCCATTGCTGGATATTTTGGCGGCAAAACCGATGCATTCATTTCGTGGTTTATCAATGTGGTGTGGGCCGTGCCTACTTTGTTGCTGGTAATAGCCGTTACATTTGCATTGGGAAAAGGCTTTTGGCAAGTATTTGTAGCTGTCGGGCTTACCATGTGGGTAGAAGTTGCACGTGTGGTGCGTGGACAGTTTATGAGCCTTCGCGAAAAGGAATTTGTTGAGGCAGCACGCGCTTTAGGCTACCGGAATTTCAGGATAATTTTCAAACATATACTTCCAAACGCTATGGCTCCGGTAATCGTAATTTCGGCTGCCAACTTTGCTTCGGCCATACTGCTCGAAGCTGGATTAAGTTTTCTGGGTATCGGAGTACAGCCTCCCATGCCTTCATGGGGAAGCATGATAAAGGAAAACTACGCATATATTATTTTGGATTACGCCTATTTGGCGATCCTTCCGGGTATTGCCATTATGGTTATGGTGTTGGCTTTTATGCTTATTGGCAATGGGCTTCGGGATGCGATGGACGTAAAGAGTGAAAAGTGAAAAACTAAAAATGAAAAATTTCTTTTCAGTGTCGGACCTTGAGATCATTTTCAATAAAAGCCTTCTGAACTGACTAGGATTTAATAAACCATGAACTGTATTTTAGGATTTCAAATCTATAAATGCAGAAATGTAAGAACAGTCGAATTGTGTGAATGGCATCAAATCAAAAAAGGCTACCCGAAAGAGCAGCCTTTTTCTGATTATACGAATTCTGGACCTTTACAGCGCACCTTCGTCATAAGCTTGTTCACCATGCAAAGCAGTATCGAGGCCAAGCATTTCATCTTCTTCGCTTACCCTTACTTCTGTAAAGTAGTTAATGATAATAAGCATGATATAAGTAAAGATAAACGCATAAGCAGAGGCTGCAATTACGGTGATAACTTGTTTGATGAAGAACGAAGTGTCGCCATAAATCAGTCCGCTGTAAGCCTGACCGGTTACTGCATTGGTTCCGGCATAAGCG
>CAIRHD010000362.1 GCA_903878265.1 uncultured Bacteroidales bacterium
TATTTGGAAAGTGCCGGTCTGTTTGGAGATGACCCAATGCGTTATGAGTCGGTCTATGCCAACATTGTAATTTGTTTTCAGGTTGCCTATGCCTCAGGTATGTTGTTGGTAGGGGGAATCATTGATCGTTTCGGAACAAAAATCGGGTATGCTTTATCATTATTTGGATGGAGTATTGCCGCAATCGGACATGCTCTTGCAAAAGGACCTTTCGGTTTTGGAGTAGCAAGGGCAGCCTTGGGTGTCCCCGAAGCAGGAAACTTTCCGGCTGCAATAAAGACAGTAGCAGAATGGTTTCCAAAGAAAGAACGGGCACTGGCGACAGGTATTTTTAATTCAGGTACTAATGTGGGTGCTATTGTGGCACCGTTGGTAGTTCCCTGGATGGCAATAACCTGGGGGTGGCAGTGGGCATTCATCATCACCGGTGCAATTGGATTGATATGGTTGTTTTTCTGGTGGGCAATGTACGATACGCCCGAGAAAAAATTTGCAAAAGGCCAACTGAGACAAACAGAGTACGAATATATTTTAAGCGATAAAGACGAAGCAGTTCCTCAGGATGGAAAAGAACTAAATAAAATAAGTTGGTTCAAATTGTTGACATTCAGGCAAACATGGGCTTTTTTCCTCGGCAAACTCCTTACTGATCCTATTTGGTGGTTTTTCCTTTTTTGGCTGCCCGCATTTTTGAAGGAACAATACGGATTAAAAGGCACAGAGGTTAGTTTCCCAATTGCTGTTGTTTATATGATGACAACCTTCGGAAGTATTTTTGGCGGTTGGTTGCCAAAATATTTTATTGAACGTGGAATGGATGCAAACAAAGCACGGAAAAAGGCAATGTTTATTTATGCTTTATTCCCCCTTTCTGTCTTATCAGCTCAATATCTTGGCGGTTTCAATATGTGGTATGCCGTAATTATTATAGGTGTTGCAGCTTCGGCACATCAGGCATGGTCAGCAAATATTTTCACCACCGTTTCGGATATGTTCCCGAAACGTGCAATTGCATCTGTGACAGGAATAGGTGGTATGGCCGGTGCCTTCGGAGGAATTATGATTGCTAAAGCAGCAGGAATGTTATTCGATTATTATAAGGCGGCAGGTGATATCAGGATTGGATATGGAATTATGTTTATGATTTGTGCAACGGCCTATATTATTGCATGGACAGTTATGCACTTATTAGTGCCTAAATTCAAAAAACTCGAACTTTAGCTATATATCTTTAGATCAGCATATTTTAGGAATTTTTCGATTAAAAGCGGGTGAAAGCCCGCTTTTCTTTTTGACAAGTTCTATTGAAAGTGAGAGTTTGATTTGTTCAAATCATAGTTTGTCAGACTGTATTTAATACGGTTTGTGATGGAAACAATGGTTAATTTTTTGCCATTTAGCAATTGATAATGATTGAGATTTCATAAGTTGTTGTAAAACCTAATTTTTTTCGGGAAACCTACTATATAACTCATTTTCAGATCCTTGTAAGTGATAGCCTCACTTCAAGTGAGACTATCACTATTCAAGTTTTTCTCCGGAATTTCACAAAGCTCCGTAGGAGTGAAATATCGGTAGCAATATTACAATATCCAACCAATGAACTCCGTAGGAGCGAAACATTTTTTTCTATTTCACTTTCATAAAGGAATGTTGTTTCGCTCCTAACGGAGCTTTGTCTGACATATATTTCTGACTGCTACCGATGTTACGCTCCTACGGAGCTACCTTCAATTACATGAAACCGCATAAAGGTTTTGCTACTTTTTCATTATCTCACGCCGCTTCAAGGGTTTGCAACTGCTTGAAGGGCTGGGAATGTCTAAAATATTGACGGCTTCACTTGGAATGTTGCAGCAGATATTGACGGCTTCACTTGGAGTGAAGCCGTCAATAATTTTCTCAAAAAAATTTTTGGGGACAAGCCCCCAAGCCCCCAAATAATCAAAGTTATAAATTCACCCTGTGTAGTAGCTCGCTATACTACACAGGGTAAATCAAATCAATCAATCCCGTACGCACCTAACAGAGAAGCCGTACTGCTTATTGTTGTAGTAGCGGTAGGCATAGGCGAAGTAGTAGTTGAGGGCGCGGTTCCATGCGTTTGATGCACCGTAGGCCGTACTGCTCCACCAGTTGCCGTTGGTGCCCACGTCGTAGAACGAGCCGCCGTTGTTGAGGCGGTAGCCGCCAGGAAGGGCAGTAAAACCACTGCTATTGGTTGCACCGGTATTTGGGCTGGACCAATGCGATGTGCCGGCTTCTTTTAGTTTCCCCCCCGCAACGCTTTCGCCGCCGAGAAAAGTGGTCAAGGTGGTCCATTCGGCATCGGTAGGTACATGCCAGCCGGTAGGGGCAATGTTGCGGGTGTCGGCAACTGCAAACCAATTGTATAAGCCTCCGTAAGTGGCTTTATTTGCCACATCGTTGTTGTACCAGCAATATGCACCGGTGGCCAAAGCAGACCAGGCTGTACCGTCAGTTACATTTGGTATCAGGTCGCCGTTCCGGTATTTGGTGGTTTTAAGGTTTTCTGCCATCCACGTTTGGGTGCCAATAGTGATTGTTTTGTAAACATTACCATCTATATCTGTCATCGTTCCGTAGGTAAGGTTTGGATTGAAGATTATAGGACTAAGTGTTGTAAACGAAACTTCGTTGCCGTAACCTGTTCCTGCACTATTTGTTGAGTATGCCCGTGCAAAGTAGGTTGTGTTTGCGGTAAGCCCGGTAAGGGTGCTTGTAAAAGTACCTCCTCCTGTACCATCGGTTGTAAATGTTGAACTGGCAGTTGTCGGATTTGCAGATGTACTCCAGCATACGCCACGAGCTGTTACCGTTGCACCGCCATCAGAGGTAACATTCCCACCACTTGTGGCAGTGGTTGAAGTAATAGCTGTAACTACTGTGGTTGTTACAATTGGCTCCATAAAGGAGGTGGCTAATCGAATCCACGATCCTGCAATAAACATTGATAAAGCACCTGTACCGGCCGATCCTCAATCTGTACAATAAATGATCAGGCCATCGGCTGGTTGCGAAATGGCATTTATCTCGGCACGTGTCATACGGGGTGGCAAAAACCCTTTGTTTGAGGATTTTACATCAAGCATGGCCGAGTTATGAGGATTACTGCCATCGGTATTGATGGCTACCTGCGAAAACAGTAAACTACTGCTGAACAGCAGCATAAAGACAACAAGTAATTGGTTTTTCATTTTGGAAACGGTTTAAATTAAGAAAGCAATACTTCAGCCGGAATATGTAACTCATTATGAAAAAGCTTTGCCAACTCTAAGGTTAAGGGCTTGCGTTTGTTTAATAGTGCCGAAACATATCCTTTGCTACCTACTTTCCCAACTAAATCTTTATTCTTCAAACCATTTTCTTCCATTTTCATCTTTATAACATCAATTGGGTCGGGAAAGGGAATGGGATAATTGGCATCTTCATATTGTTTGATTAATAAAAGCACTACCTGAAGTTTTTCTCCTTGTGGGGTATTGAATTTTACTTTTTTATCAAACATCATATCTGTCCAAGAAATATATTGCTCGTATTGTTCCTCGGTTTTGATTATCCTGATATCCATTGTCTATTGTTTTTTATATTTAATCGTACTTACATTGATCTTATCATAATCTGAATGAGTTCCAAACCATTTAATCTGAATGGCTATAAATTCAAATACTACTCTTACTACAAGCCTATACTTGTTGCCCATGATATTAAAAACAACCCGGTCATCTCCTACTAAACTCGCGTTTCCGTAAACTTTCTTCAATTCGTTAAAGTTTGCGAAATCACAATTCAGTAGTTCGAAGTACCATTCAGACAGAGCTGTAGCCGCATCCGGAAAATTCTTACAATACTCCAGTAAGGTTCTACGAATAATGATATTAAACACGTCACAAAGGTAAAAAATGTTTTCTAATAGTAAACATTCTCTTTATTTCACCCAAAAATCAATAACAGTTACTTTGTCGAGATAAGGACCTAAGATTTTCCCGAATTCTTTGTGAGCGGGATGCACAATATAATCATTGCGATCTTTGTCTGAGCTGAAAGTCA
>CAIRHD010000363.1 GCA_903878265.1 uncultured Bacteroidales bacterium
AGCAATTCCAATTTTTTATATCCATTTACTTCGTTAATAGCAACCGGGCCATTATTTTTATAGGAAAGGAGATAAAACTGCCGCAGGGGAACAGCATGGTGTACAAACTTATCATTGATGTTGACCATCATTTTGTTGACCTTATCGCGGATCAACCGGCTATCATCCCATTCCATTCCCAATTTGTCGGATGAATCGCGCCAAAGCTTCACCAGTGGATAGCCAGGTAATACCACGGGGATTCCAAAAGGATCTATGGATATTGCAGAAATGTCGTCCGAAATAATCATCGCTCCTTTGTGTGTGGCAAATGTTGAAGCAATGGTTGACTTGCCGCTCCCTGATGAGCCGGAAAAGATGATAGCATTTTCCCCATGCATGATCGAGCTCCCATGCACAATGAGTTTTCCCCGCTGATGCAGCAATACCGCAACAGCCGAAGCCCACAGGAACAAAATCGTTTCACGATCGGAGGCCTTGGGAAACTTTTCGATGGTTATTTTATCCCCATTTTCGATCAGATAACGGCCAACATGTTCAATTCTCAATATAAACTGCTGACCCTTAAATTGGTAAACCCCTCCAACAGCATCTGGATTGTTCAAATTAGGTGGAACCGAACCAAAGGAAATTACGCAATCAAACTCGGAAGTTGACGGCTGGGCCACAAACTCAGGGTGTTCGATACACGACCTGAAAGTCAATCCAAAAGCTTTGTAATAATAATTATTTTCGGGCATGGTATAAAATGATGAAAGAAAGTTGTGTTTATTCTGCCACAAATATAAATTTTTTGACTGAAATACAGGTTTTTTGTTTGGAACACGTAAAAAAAACTATTTTTACATTTTTAAAACGGGTTTCTACCCTTAACAATGAAAGAACCATTAAAAAATGTCGTAGATATAAGTGTCAGCCATTCAGCTTTCAAAAACCCTGCTTTCTCCTATTCGGTTTCTGGTAGATGGGCTGAAAAAAAAGCAGAAATATTGAAATATTTACAGTTTTACTATATATATATTGATATCCGGCAAATCGAAACAGTTTTTGGGAGCACCACCATCCCATCCGGTTTGTATGGGGGTAGGGTTTACAACCCGGCTCAATCGTTCACCGAAAAGCATCTGGATACCCTCTACTCCAGGGATATTTCCCTTGCCCTTACCTTGACCAACCATTTTATTACGAAAGAAACCTACGCCGAAAACTTATCTTTTCTGGAGGTGTACCATCGGGAAGGGAATGTTATTATTTGTACTTCCGATGAGTTTGCCAGGATGCTCAGGCGGGATTTTCCCCTCTATAAAATCAGGGCAAGCATAATCAAAAACCTTAATACATTGGAAAAAGTAAACAAAGCATTCGACCTTTACGATGATGTGGTTATCCCAATGGAAATGAATGATGATGATGAATTTCTTGAAAGCCTGCCACAGAAAGAACGGATCATGCTTTTTGCAAATGCGGCCTGTGCCTACAATTGCCCTGCCCGCATTTGTTATGCCGATATTTCAAAATTTAACCAAAACAAAACGGGAAAAATTCGCTGCAGTAAGGAAAAATCAGGGCTTTACGAATTTGCGTACTACTTTTTTAATGTCGAAAAATTTAACAGCATGGGATATTCCAAATTCAAACTGATTCCGGCAAAGTTGTTTGAGAATTATTTAAAATCCACCCCGGCATAATGCAAAACGAAAAAACCTGCCTGGTTACGGTAACTTCTGAGGATTATGTACAGTGGTCCTTGACCATGATTTATTCGTTTGTAAAATCCAACGATTGGTTTACAGGGGATATTGTTCTGATTTGTAACCATCTGCCTGATGAACTTAAACAGAGGTTTTTGGTTTTCCAGCATGTACGCTTCGTTCAACCTAGCGATTTGCTTCTTAAAAAAATCTCTGATCTTTGTACACATATTCCTGCATTTTCCCGCCTGTCGCCCTTGTTTTATTCACTCGAAACATTTAAACTGTCAGGATACAGCAAAGTTCTTTTCCTGGATAGCGATATGCTCATAGTAAAAACGGTAAAAGAGGTTTTTGAAATGGACGGGGCATTTTCAGCATCCGCCGAATCGTGCTGGTATTTTGGGAAAGGCCGGCGGACTGACACCTATGAAAGTGTTGCCGATGGCATACCCATACCCTTGTTTCTTAAAAACCCGGTCAACTCCGGATTTATGGTAATTGACAAACAGCATATCAACGAACAGAATTACAACGCATTAATCGATATGATCAGGCCGGAACTATGGGTTGAAAAGAATACATTACATGCCGACCAACTTATCATCAATCTCTTTTTTAAGGACAGTATATCATTACTGGATGCCAGCTATAATTTCAGGCCAACACTGGCACATGAAATCAAAGCCAAAGACAACATTAGTTTTGAAGATGCCAAAATCATCCACTATTACAGGCAGTATAAACCATGGAACTTTAACGAAGTGTTCCATTTATCGCAACATGATATGGTGCATATCAAAACTTTTGGCTTGTGGTATTCCTATTACACCGACTTCCTGAAATATTACCATTTGCAGCTCAAAATTCAAACGTTACAAAATAATGGAACGACAAATCCCTGACTTTCTGGTTATTGGTGCTGCCAAGTCAGGTACCACTTCTTTGATTTCGGATCTGAAAAATCATCCGGAAATCCATACGCCGGGTTTTGAAATCAATTATTTTTCGCATTTTTATTCAAACGGACCAGAATGGTATCATTCCCTCTTCAATTGTCCCGAAAAAATTCAGGGCGAAAAGTCAACTTCTTATTTGTATGAAACTGAATGCCATAAGCGGATTTTTAGTCATAATCCCAGCATTAAGCTTATAGTTTTGTTAAGAGAGCCTGTAAAACGTGCCTTTTCAAACTGGGCGATGCGTTATACCCAGGGGCGGCTACTGAAACAAACCCACCTTTTCAATAAGCACAACCTAAACATCATCGAAAATATCGGGTTTTCCCATTTGTTTAACGCTTACCTTAACTCAGAATCTGATGTGGTAAGGCATCAGGAACCTCTTGACATTTTCGAAAGAGGACTCTATATCGAACACTTAACCCATTTGCGCAGATTTTTTTCAGCAGGCCAGATACTAATCTTAATTTCTGAACGCTATTTCAAAAATCCTGAACCTGAACTTAAAAAACTTAGCAGTTTTCTCAATGTCAGCGATTTTCCATCTGCCCCTCCTGCCTGGAAACGAAAATCAGAGTACTATGCAAAGCCAGACGAGGCAACCATACAGTCCATCCGACAGTTCTACAAACCTTATAACGAAAAGCTCTTTCGGTTTCTTGGATTTGAAATCGATGAATGGTCTCAATTATAAATTTGTAACATGACTAATCCCCACAAATATTGCATAGCCACAGTAACCTCCGAAAACTACTTTCA
>CAIRHD010000364.1 GCA_903878265.1 uncultured Bacteroidales bacterium
AATGGTATTTCGACAAACAAATACCTTAGCGATTCGTTCCGGCTTCCTTTTCAGGATATTAACCTGCTGATGGCTGCTTTCAGGTAAACGGAATTTCAAAATCCCCTACATTCTTTCCGTCTTTACTATAATTTTTCTGTCATTGAATCACTAACTTGGTGGATTGGATTTCTCTATTCTAAAACCAGATTCAAGTTCTTTTCACAGAGAATAAAATAATCCGATACTTCATAATACATAACATTTGCTTCCAAAATACGTTTATACCCTTGTACCAGCACTAATTTTAAGCACCACACCTGATTTATGAAAATATTCATTGTTATACTCATATTATTTTTAACCATTTCCGTGTTGCCTATAGCTTATTCTCTCCCGGTTCCCGAAAATGATCAGGGCAAAGTTACTTTGAGCGGTTATGTGCGCGATAAATCGAATGGCGAAATGCTGATTGGCGTTACAGTGTATTGCAACGAATTGAAAATGGGCGCCGTTACCAATGTGTATGGTTTTTATTCGCTAAGCCTTGCTGCTGGAAATTATGTTATCCGGTATTCTTATGTTGGGTTCGAGCCACTGGAAAAGAAATTGCAACTCGACAAAAACCTTACTTTAGATATTAATCTTCAGGCAGTTGAGTCCCAATTGGGTGTAGTGGTTATTACCGGAAAACGGACGGATGAAAATGTGCGCGCGCCCGAAATGAGCATGGTAAAAATGGATATTAAAACTATCCGGAAAGTGCCTGCTTTATTAGGCGAAATTGATATTATAAAAGTGTTGCAGTTGCTGCCAGGCGTACAATCTACCAGCGAAGGAGCTACAGGCTTTAGCGTTCGTGGCGGCAGTTCCGACCAAAACCTGATAATCCTTGATGAGGCTACTATACATAATGCATCACATCTTTTGGGGTTCTTTTCGGTGTTTAACAACGATGCCATTAAAGATGTAACCTTATACAAAGGCGATATCCCTGCAGCTTACGGAGGCAGGCTTTCATCCTTGCTCGATGTAAGGATGAAGGATGGAAATGCAAAAAAGTTCGCTTTAACAGGAAGTGTTGGAACGGTGTCGAGCAAACTTACTCTCGAAGGACCTATTGGCAACGAACGCACTACTTACCTCGTGGCTGGTAGGAGAACGTATGCCGATATTTTCCTGCCTTTTGCCAAGGACGAAAATGTACGCAACAACAAACTGTATTTCTATGATTTCAACCTGAAACTTACCCATGTAATCGACGAAAACAACCGTCTTTATCTATCAGGATATGCGGGCCGCGACACCTTCAAAAACCAGTTTGCCCTGATGGGTTTTGGGAACCAAACAGGTTCCTTGCGCTGGAATCACCTGTTTTCAAAAAAACTATTCTTTAACCTTAGCCTGATATATTCGAACTATAAATACGAATTAGGCACTCCCGAAGGTGATGCAAGTTCCTTTTTATGGACTTCCAAAATGCGCGATTACTCAGGGCGTTTCGATTTTTCGTATTATCTTACCAATACCCACACATTGCGGTTTGGGGCAACTTCCATGCTCCACCAGTTTGAGCCGGGAACAGCGACAGGCCTCGGCAGCGAGAGTGCTTTCAGCGAATTTATCTTGCCTTCGGAATATGCCCTGGAACATAGCTTATACGTTTCCGATGAGTATAAAGCAACCGGGAAGTTGACATTGAAATATGGTTTGCGTTTCGCTTTGTTCCAAAATGTTGGTCCAGGAACCTATTATAATTTTAGTGGCGATTACACTGTAATAGACAGTACGGTTTATACGAAAGGGGACATTTTCAATCACTATTCGAGTTTTGAGCCACGTTTGGCTTTTACCTATCTGATAAATCCGATTTCATCTATAAAAGGTAGTTACTCGCATACGGCACAGTTTATTACGCTTGCCCAAAATTCTACCGCTGGCACACCACTCGATATTTGGTTTCCAGCCACGCCCAATGTGAAACCGCAGTTATGCGATCAGGCGGCAATTGGATATTTCAGGAATTTCAACAATAATATCTTCGAGGTGTCATCCGAAATATATTACAAAAACTACCGCAACGTGATAGATTTTTGCGACCATGCCATGCTGCTATTAAATCCGTACCTCGAAGGAGAATTACGCATCGGTAAAGGTTATGCGTATGGTGTTGAAACCATGGTGCGGAAAAACGAAGGAAAACTCACAGGATGGGTTAGCTATACGTATTCGAGGTCATTCCGTATTATTCCTGAAATTAATGATGGCAACCGCTATAATGCACCTTACGACAAGCCTCATTCAGTGAATGTTGTGCTCAATTACGATATTTCGAAGCGGTTTTCAGCATCGGTCACTTGGGTATATGCAACCGGATTGCCAGTAACATTCCCAACAGGAAGGGCAATTGTTGGAAACGCAATTTTACCTATTTATTCGAACCGCAATGCCTACCGAATGCCTGATTATCATAGGTTGGACTTATCGGTTTCCTTGTCGGGAAAAGAAAAACCAGGTAAAAGATGGCATGGCGAATGGAATTTATCGGTTTACAACGCATACAATAGGCACAACGCCTGGGCGATTAATTTTACAGAGGATAGCACGAACCCTAATGTAACCTATGCCGAAAAAACATACTTATTTGCGATTATACCTTCGCTCACATATAACTTTAAGTTTTTTTGAAACAGGTTAAAGCATTGAACATTGAACATGAAACAATTGAACAATAGAATAAATGAACATTTGAACATTAGAACAATTGAACGCGAAGCAATTGAACAATAGAACGCGCAGCATTGAACCTTGAACGCGAAGCATTGAATCTTGAACGCGAAGCATTGAATCTTGAACGCAAAGCATTGAACCTTGAACGCGAAGCATTGAACAATTGAACCCACAGCATTGAGCCTTGAACGCGAAGCATTGAACAATTGAACGCGAAGCATTGAACAATTGAACGCGAAGCATTGAACAATTGAACGCAAAGCATTCAACCTTGAACGCCAAGCATTGACCAAATGAACCCACAGCATTGAACCTTGAACGCAAAGCAGAGAACCTAGAACCAAA
>CAIRHD010000365.1 GCA_903878265.1 uncultured Bacteroidales bacterium
GCGATTTATACATTAACTTGATGCCTTTCCACATGCAATAAGTGCCGAATTCCGAGTTCCTTGTTGCCTGTTAGGCCGAAGCCAGCTAGAAATAGGCACGTAAACAATCCGTGTTTGCCTGCAGCAAACGAGAATATTGAATTTGGTCATGGGTCTTTTCTTGATGAAGATTTCAATTCAACTTTATGTATTGCTATCGGAAATTGATTCGCCAATAATATCAAGTTTTGAGAGTTTTTATATTCATTTTCCCGAAAAAGCAAGTGTATGGATGGCAAATATAAGGTGAATCGTTCAACTGATAAACAGTGTTTTGATTTATTCTAATGGAATTAATTGCTTGCAAATACATCACAGCCTACTCAATAGAATTAAACCCATTTCAAACTAAAACGCACCAATTATATGGAACAAATGCATAGCTTACTTTGTAAAAGGCTTAATCCACACCGAGAACCTAAAAAAGCAAAAGCCACGAAGGCAAAAAGACTTTCTGGATTGCACTTAAGGTTAAGAATTTCGACTGGCAAGTGTAAAATAACGACCTGAATTCAATCAAAAAAAACACAGTTACCGGTATAAAGCAGATAACTGTGTTAAATGGCATTTGGGATGCCGTTTGATCGTTTCAGAAGATACCGATTAACGATGAAAAATAACGCAATCGGAGAACTCTACTGAAGATCGTATCGAATTGAATGCTTTTTATTCCTGCATCCGATTTTTATTGCGCAACTACTACTTTTTTGGTTACAGTTGCTTTTTTGGTAACAACTTTAACAATATAAACACCGTTAGCATTTGTCCGCAACGTGGTTTCACCAATGTTCAGGATGGAGGTTGCGACCAATTGACCTGAAGTGGAATATAAATAAATAGTTCCCTCAGTAGGATCATTATGCATTACATGTATGGTTCCATTTGCTGAAAATGTGCGTATTCCTGAATTATCCAGTTCCTTGGTGCTTATTATTAGGCTAAACCAAAGTTTGAAACGGTTCTCCAGATCGCCAGGTGCAGCAGTGAACGAATATGCAGGGTTAATCCTCAAATCGTGTACGATACCTAATTTTAAATCCTGGAGAATAATTGGAACTGTAGGGTTGAAACTGTCAATTCCCTCTGCCGTGATGGTATAGGTAGCAGCAACACCAACTTTTAAGCCAAGAGGTACATTTGTGTAGGTAATGTAGGAAGGAAGTGTATTTATAGCAGCTTTTGTATCGGTTAATATAGAGTACATTTGAGGAGCCATAGTAATTCCAGCAAGTTTGTAAGCATCCAATGCCTGGTCAAATCCTGATGTTGCACCTGAGTTGAAACGCACATAAGTAACATCCGAATAGCCGTTGCCATTCACATCAAGTTTTAACCTATCCTGTACAGAAGCCGAATTCTTTAGGAATGTGCCACCAAGCGTTTTTGAGGCTGAGGTAAGTGTAAGCGAATTTGTGGCAGAATTGGTTCGTACAAAGAATCCTTGAAGCGATGCGATGATACCCGGAAAATCGTTCGTTCCAATTGAAAGGGCGTTATAATTTGCGCCATTCCACACATAAGTAAAGGCGTTCAAATCGCCGGTGAGCGAACACAATTCCGGATTTATCCCTGATGGATATGGGTTTCCAACCAAATGGTAACCTGATTCATAGCCAGGAGGTGTAGTGGGATTAGTGTATGACAAATTGGTGTAAACTACCGGTGTTGGTTGCAATGCTCCTACAAAACTTAAAGTTCGCGTATTTCCGGTTGGATAATTGATGCTATATCCTGTTAATGGAAGTATTGGATCATTGATAACTAAATTAGCCCAAGCTCCATTAGGCTCCAAGTATTTTTCTAAATTCGAACCATTGAATACGGATGATGACGAATTGATGACATTTGTTGTTAATGGCGAAATAAAAAGATGCTTTACGTCGGCCCCAGCAGTAATGTCGCGTTCGATCGTAACATCACCTGTTACAGTTCCATTTGTGATAAACGAAGCTCCTGATGCCACGGTAAATGTTCCGGAACCAATGTTGATGGAACTGTTTGTTGTAAAATTCCCTCCAATCGTGGCGGTTGCACCTGTAGCAAAAGCAATATTTATTCCGGTTGCTACCTGAGCAATAGTGAGTGATGAACCAGCCGGAACATCTAAATCAACTCCTGCTTCCCCCTTGATAGTTAAAGTTACTGATGCTGAAGCTTGAAGATCAAGGCTGGTATTGTTCGAAATCAACAATTGCCCGATTGTTTGATCAGGTATATTGGTGACTACAACACTACCACCGCTGTTAAACTCAAGGACATCATTGATTTGCGGATTTGTACGTGTAGGCGACCAGTTGCCGGGAGTGATCCAGGATGCGGTCCCGCTTTGATTCCAGAAATAAGTACCTGCCGGAGGTGCTAAGGTAGTTGTGGAAGCTGTTGGGCTTGACACGGTGTAATAATTGTAGGTCGCTGCATTTATTCCATCCGAATTAACTGACATAATACAAAAACTGTAAGTCGTGTTTGGTGAAAGGCCACCAATAGAAAATGCTGCTGTTGTACCAGGACTGATATTGGCCGCCACAGATCCATCACCCAAAACTGTACCTGGAGGATAAACAGTTGCATCCACTGGAATTCCGGTTGGTGCAGATGATCCTTGTTTTTGCATAATAAAATACCCATCGGCAGCAGCCGCGGTCCAGCTAAGTTCTACAGTTGTAGGACTGGTTGCAAGAGCAGCAAAATTAGTTACCTGGTTTAATGGCTCGTCTGCCAAAGTATAGAAATTCCCTTCTGTAGTCAAACTTGTACCAACACTATTGCTCGCGTAAGCTTTATAGAAAATGTGCGATTTGGCCGGAAGCGAAGAGCGAACGTGTGCAAAAACACCTGTTGTTGTGGCTGTGTCAGCCAGTTTATTATTGTTTATTGTAACTCCTGTTGATGTATTCCAGACTGTTCCCCTTTCGGTAATTGTATTATCTCCGTTATAAGTAATATTACCGCCCAATATAGCTGAATTGTTTAAAACATTTGTGGCAGTTGGATCTTGTATTGATGGGGCAATTGGACTGAGAGTGGTAAACGGTGCTGATGCTGAGGAAAGGTAAGAGTCGGCAAAATTTACAAAATTGTCGCCTTTTGCCATAACTTTGTATGTGTATGTGCTGTCAGGGATAAGCCCTGTTATGGCCAACGCAGAAACAGCCTGACCGGTTGTGTTGGTTTTGCTGATAAGATTTGTACGTTTGTAAAGGAATACCTCATAACCTGTTGCATTGGTTACGGGTGTCCAGTTTGCTGTAAATCCTGTACGGGTAATATCTGTTGCAATGCCTACAATCGGTGCTGGCAGAGTAATAGGATTTGTAAGTCTGGTAATTACCTGAACTACTGACATTCCGCCTGAGCCATTGTTCCTGACCCGGAATTTAGTTGGAACTGCCCTACTTATAGGAATAACGTAGATAGAGTCCAGCCCCACAGCTTTGCTAGCTGTGTTATACACATAAGTCCCGATCAAATCCCATACGCTAGTGGCGGTATTGTATTCTTCCAATACAAAACTTCTTTCGGCTGTTCCTGTATAGGCATGAATTTCAATTTGTGCAACTGAATTTATTTCCGGAAAAACGACAAGGCTGTTATATGTATTCTTATCCAGGTTAAAATCATTTATATGTTCTTCGCCTCTTCGATCTTTTTTAGTAGCTTCCCTAACAACCGCTTTTTCGAGGATAAAACCATTTATTGAATAGGATGGGAATGTACCATTTGCAGGTGTTTCAGGAACAGGAATGCCCCATGTGCCATCCCCTAAATCTGTATGAATAGTATCCTGAATAACATAGCTGGTAATAAATACTGCTGATGCCGCTGATGGGGTAGAATCTAAATAGGTTGTCCCGTCGCCTTTTGCTATTACTACAAAGGTATAGGATGTGCCGAACGACAAGCCAGTGACAGCTACACTTGAAGTCGCCTGCCCGGGTGCATTTGATGTGTTTACAAGCAGTGTGCCAAGATATACCCTAACCTCATACCCGGTAGCATTGGCAACGGGAGTCCAATTTGCTGTAAAACCGCTAGCTGTAATATTCGTTGCTACTCCTACCACTGGCGGCAAAAGACCTAAGGTTGTAAATGCAGCAGATTCAGCCGAAGGGTCAGAATTTGAATAAGTTACACCATCGCCTAACGCTATTACTTTATAAGTATAAGTGGTGCCAGATGAAAGCCCCGATATGGCAACGCTTTCGGTAGCCTGCCCACTTGCATTGGTAGTGTTAACAAGAGTGGTTCCAGAATAAACTTTAACAATATACCCTGTTGCATTAGCTACCTGGGTCCAGTTTGCTGTAAAACCCGAGTTCGAAATCGCAGATGCTACGCCAACTATTGGAGAAGGCAGTTTAGGTATCTGAACAGCCACCGCAGAAGCCCATGAGGTTGATACCCGTGCCCCACTAACATTATACTTTGAGACAGAAGTGCCATTTGCCCTGAACCAGAAGTTGTTCAAGGAAGTTCTTATTGTAGCCGAGGTATTATCAAAGACCTCAGGTGTTGTTGGTTCTGTACCAGAAATTATTGGATTTATATAGATTGATGAAGTTTGGGTTGCAAAATCATACTTCAAAACAATCAGAAAGACTTCGTTCACATCTGCAAACTCAGTTGTTCCCCATTTGATGTCAGCACTTGACTGGCTTCCCCTGGTTGTACCAAACCTGAAATAAGTTGTATTTATAGCACCTTTTCCAACATATACTTTTGCACCTGCATTTGTATTTATCGCCATCCCAAAAACCTCTGATTGTGATTGAACCTGAGTAACTCCTGGTTTATATATAAAAGTTAAATATACAGGACCAGTTGTTACAGGTGTAGATGTAAAGGGTTTTAAGGAATAATAAGCAGTGGCAGATGAAATATCGCAATTTATTGTTTTTCCTGCACCCGAATGAAAATAAGTTCCACCGGTATTTGAGTAAATCAACGCAGGGCTAACAATATTTCTGCCAGTACCTGTCGTAAGTGTTCCCGCAGTTGTCCATGTTGGTTCCAATGCCAGGTTCGAAACTGAGTAATCAAATGTTTCGTCATACAAAACCTGTCCTTTCGAGTTCATAAATAAGGAACACAGTGCGAGTATTAGTATTAGTATTTTTTTCATATAATATTGTTTTTAAGCGAATTACGTGATTGGTTTTTTTTATTGAATATTCAACTTCTATGGCATGTTCTTTCCAACAAATCCGGATGCATTTGCATTTATAAGTTGCAGATCTGTTTCATTTACTATCCCATCCCCATTTACATCATTCTCAACATAACCGGTCACAAAGTTTGAAGCATCATTGTCAACTACAACCAAATCGCCTGCATCAACAATGCCATCCTGATTTACATCGCCGGCATACATACCAAACACACCGCTTCCCAGGTCTTTCATGTTGCTCCCAAATGCTTGAGATGCTGAAGTGCTGAAATTATAATCCATTGTGGTTCCTGCAAATGAAACCGGGACAGAACTCCAAAGTTCTACACTGTTGCGATGTTTGATAACAATGTAATAGGAACCAGAAGCAAGATATGAGATATTGTTGATTGACAGAGTTCCACTTGTGCTTAAATCTATTGCATTAAAAGTAAAAGCGGTTGCAAAAGGAGCTGTTGAATTGTGCAATTCAATGCTTACCTGATCGGCAATTCCTTCCGCAAATTGAGCAGCCGAACTCTTTTGAGCCTGGTTCATCGTATTAGATCCTGCGTAAAGACTTTCGAGGAAAACGGTGAGGTTGAGGGTTTTAACAGGTGGTGAGAGTAGGGTAAATGGTGCCGAAGCTACCGATAGGTACGAGTCGGAGTAGTTTACAAAACCATCGCCTTTTGCAAGAACCTTGTAAGTGTATGTCGAATCCGGAATAAGCCCTGTTATAGCAGCGGACGAAATAGCCTGGCCACTTACGCTGCTTGTGTCAACTAAATTCGTGCGCTTATAAACGAACATTTTGTAGCCGGTTGCATTGGTTACTGGTGTCCAGTTGGCAGTAAACCCAATATGAGTAATATCCGTAGCAGTACCTACTACCGGCGATGGCAGCGTGGCAGGATTTGTATGCCTTGTAATTACCTGGGCTATATTCATCCCGCCGCCTCCAGTATTTCTCACCCTGAACTTAGTTGGGACTGTTCTGGTGATGGGAATAATATAAATTGAGTCAAAGCCCGAAGCTTTGCTTGCTGTGTTATAAATATAATTCCCAACTAAAACCCAGGCACTTGTACCTGAATTATACTCTTCTACTGCAAAAGGCCTTTCGGCTGTACCTGTATATGTATGCAATTCAATTTGTTTCACTGAATCTACAACCGGAAACACAACAATGCCTGCATTGCTGAGATTGTCAAGAGCAATGTCGTTGACATGTGTTTCTCCTTTCCGGTCTTTTTTGGTGATAGCTCTTATAACTGCTTTTTCCAAGACAAAACCGTTTATTGAACTTGAAGGAAAAAAGCCGTTTCCAGGTGTGGTTGGAGCAGGAGTACCCCAGGTCCCATCGCCAAAATCGGTGTGAATAGTATTCACATTCATATAGCTTGTTATGAAAACCGGAGAAGCGGTTGAAGGTGAAGAATCAAGATATGTTGCACCATCACCCTTTGCTATTATCACAAAAGTATACGAAGTGCCAAATGACAAACCTGTTATCGGCAGGCTCGAAGTAGCCTGACCCGGGGCATTTGTAGTGCTAACAAGCAAAGTGCCTAAGTAAACCTTAACATCATAACTAGTCGCGTTGGCAACAGCTGTCCAGTTTGCTGTGAAACCGCTTGCTGTTATATCTGTAGCAACTCCGATCGTTGGTTGAGTTAGGCCCAATGTTATAAATGGAGGAGATGCTACCGAAGGATCTGAACTGGAATAATTAATACCATCGCCAATCGCTGTAACTGTGTATGTATAAGAAGTTCCAGATGCAAGACCTGATATGGCAACACTTTCCGTTGCCTGTCCGCTGACATTGGTTGTACTTACAACCGTGGCCCCGGAATAAACTTTAACCATATACCCTGTAGCATCAGGTACCTGGGCCCAGTTAGCTGTGAAACCAGTAAGCGAAATTGAAGATGCTGTGCCAACAACAGGGGAAGCTAATTTAGGAATCTGGATAAAAACTGCTGCAGCCCAAGAAGTCGAGACCCTTACCCCACATATATTATGTTTAACGCTTGATGTGCCTTGAGCCCTGACCCATAAATTATTAAGAGAGGACCTGGCTGTACCGGAATTGTCCGTTATATTGGCAGTAGGTTCAGTACCGGAAATTGTTGGATTGATATAAAGTGATGAAAATTGAGTAGCGAAATCATATTTCAAAACGATAAGGAAAACTTCGTTTACATCTGCGAATTCAGTTGGGGCCCATTTAATATCACCACTAGACTGACTTGATCGGGTAGTGCCAAATCTGAATGAAGTAGTTGTTACAGCCCCTTTTCCAACATATACCTTGGGGCCTGCATTTGACCCGGTTGACATTCCAAAAACCTCACAATTAGACTGATTTTGGGCTACACCAGCTTTAAACATAAAAGTTAAATAGATGGAACCTGAATTTACAGGAGTTGCAGTAAATGGCTTCAAGGAGTAATACGCAAGGGCATCGGTTATTTCGGTTTTCAATATTCTTCCTACACCAGATAGATAATATGTTCCTCCTGAATTTGAGTATGTCAGTGCTGGGGTAACAGTTGGATCAAGTATATTCCTACCTGTGCCGCCAACTAGCGATCCCGAAGTAGTCCAACCAGGCGCAGAAGCCAGATTTGAAACTGTATAATCAAAGGTTTCATCCAGCAATACTTGTCCAAAAGAACTCATGAATAATGAGCACAGAGCAACTATTAAAGTAAATGTTTTTTTCATAATTGATGGTTTTAATGGTTTAATGGTTAGTTGTTTGTCTTTCTGAATTATGGTGTAAGAATTATGCTTTGAGTTGGTATGCCGTATTTGCTTTCAATTTTCACTTTCTTCCACGGTTTTTATGGTTTGGCCTAAATAAACTCGCAGTTGATTGGGCCCGCTAATTCCAATTTGAATCTGCACATAAAAAATTTCATCAAATTTAAGTATCGAAAAAATGAGCCAAAGAACTTCTGTACAAAAAGGTGTTTGCTTTGCAACTGCATTTGAATTTGAATCTACCAGAGGTCAGTGTCCCAGGATAAGTAGATTGCCATTCAATTTTCCGCAAAGAATTTTGTTAGTTTCAGTAGAAAGCGGATTGATAAAATTATAAAGAAGAAATTTCCTTGTATTTAAGTTATCAGGCTTGTTTTAGAAAAAATAGGTCAAAATAAAAGTTATCAATCAATTTGATGGATAATTGATATTATTTTATTCAAAAAAGGGAAAGCATGCAATTAGCAGTTATTTTCGAAGGTATTTCTAACTTAAATCCGGTAAAACCAACCACTCGATAATCTTCATCACAAAAGAGGACGAATCTAACGACATGCTAAAAATAGCTTTTACAAAAGATAACTAATTGTCTCAGTGTGATATATGAAATCGACATTCAAAATCGTACGATGGCAAATCCCGCAAAGGTTATTACTATAACTCTCCACCAAATGGGAATAACCTGAATAGATTTTTGTTTCAGGATTTATACGCATTGTTCTTTTGCAAACTGTGTCTGTAAAGCAAACAAATTATTCGCTGATTGTCAATACCGCCCTTAGTGCCTATAAATCAAATTCCTAAAATCGTTAGATTGTATATCAGGCTCTTGCAGGATTTAAGGGAAAAAAAAAACTTCTACCATAAAAAAGTCTGTTTTAGACTGTTTTTTATGCGTTTTTGTGGAAAAGGCTGCAAACTGGGTTGAGAAGTAGGTGTTGTATTACTGCGAAAAAAAAACACAGTTACCCATTTTGAATGGATAACTGTGTAAACTGAGAAACATGAGTCTTGAAGAATCTCGCTATTTATTCTCCTGAAGCATTAGCACGAACTTCGTACACTTTTCTGCCTGCATAAGCCATTGCCAAAGTTAGCAATAAGAATGTACCGTTACCGATTGGAGCGCTTGGGCCAACAGGGTTGTTTGTTGGTCCGCCTAGTGCATTTGGTGAAAACCCACCATTCGGATGTGGCTGTGCAAACATAAGCAGAGGTGCTGTTGCCAAAAAGGTGGCAATGACCATTATTTTTAGCTTTCTTTTCATAACTCTTTGTTTTTATTCTTGTTGTTTCTAATCTATATTAAAGGATTTTGGGGTTAGGGTTTTGGGGTTAGGGTCGTTTTGTCACCCTTCGTCCCTCGCCTTGTCTTTTAGTTAATAAACACTTTCCCAACCAACGTATTATCCTTGCTAATCACTTTCACTATATAAATACCAGTATGATTGATGCCAATCTCATTCATGCCTTTTGCTGATGTCTTGGTCGAAATCAACTCACCGGATACATTATAGATGAAAATATCGCCTTCAACCTGGACTTTAAAATTAACAAACACTGTTTTGCTGTAGCTATTGATAACTGCAGATGAGCTTACTTTATCGTTTGTTGATAACGTGCCGAAATGTAATACAAAACGTTGTGCTGTTTCGCCTGGTACAAAGTCAAACGAATACGAATTCTTCAACAAATCCGTAATGATTCCGGTTTTAGTATCTTCCAATGTTAGCTTCGAAAATTCTCCTTTTTTAGCAGCTTTGATACTAAAAGAACCTGCTTCAATGGCTGTAAATCCAACAGGAACATCGGATGTTGCAGGCAAACCATTAATTGCCAGTTTTTCACCCGTTGGAGTTAAGGAATAAATCTGCGGCAAGTTAGAGTTTTTGGTACTAATAATCTTATAAGCATCAAATTGCCCATCATGCTCTATACCAGCCTGATCATTGAAATAAACCAAGGTCTGATCTGAGTATTTGGATCCGGTTGCCTCAAGAGTTACTAATTTCGGGTTCTCTGATTTATAGAAATTGGTCGCTCCTGAATGTGAGCGTTGTGCATTGCCCAGTTCAAATATCCCAGGTGCTGTTGCTTTTACAAAAAATCCTTGCATCGGAGGAACAAATTGCGAATTGCTCTGACCTGGTACCCCTTTTATATAAGGCAGATAATTACTGGAAGCAGCATCAAGTACATAAACTACATTATCCATTCCTGCTGGGATAATAACATTTTCCCAATCCAGTGAAGATACAAATGGATTTCCCATCAAATTGTACCCTTCGCTACCAAAAGTGAATGGCCTGGATTTGGTTCCCAGGTTCAGGTCGCCGGTGAATGAAACAGTATTAGTTGTACTCAGGGTCGAGTAAAGACCATAGCCTTCCATTACATTCAAAAGAACAGCGTTACTTGTAATATCAGAAAACAGAGTAGCGGTTTCAGAGTAACTCTGCAAGTACATACCTGAGAACACACCTGATGTTGCACCAGCAATCGGGGATGATACAAGATGCCAGTCATCGTTGGTTGGTGGAGGATCGCCTGTAAAATACCTCTGTACTGTTGCAGTACCGGTTACTGTTAAAAATCCGTTATCCAACAAGGTAGCCGTACCGGCAGCAGTTGACCCGAAAAGTATGTTATGACAGGCTCTGGCAGAGGAAAGTGTCGGATACCTAACTAATCCTGCCGGTATGGTTACATCGGTATTTGAGCCCGGTGTAGATGGGTTCCAGTTTCCAGTCAAGGACCATTCGTTGCTTTCAGCACCTGTCCAGGTAGAAGTAGCAGGAGGTGAAAGTATCGTAACTGGTGCTGAAGTTGAAGAGAGGTAGGAGTCAGCATAATTTACAAAACCATCGCCTTTTGCAAGAACCTTATATGTGTATGCCGAATCGGATATAAGCCCTGATATGACTTTGGATGCAGAAGATTGGCCACTCGCACTGGTTTGGCTGACGAAATTGTCGCGTTTGTAAACAAATACTTCATACCCTGTTGCGTTAAGCACTGGAGTCCAGTTTGCTGTAAATCCGAAGCTTGTAATATTCGATGCCGCTCCTATTACAGGAACTGGGAGTGTAACCGGATTTGTAAGCCTGGTAATTACCTGGGCTATATTCATCCCACCGCCGCCAGTGTTTCTTACCCTGAACTTGGTAGGGACAGACCTGCTGATAGGAATAACATATATTGAGTCATAGCCCGAAGCCTTACTTGCCGTGTTATATGTGTATGTGCCTATCGGAATCCAAGCACTTGTACCTGCATTATACTCCTCCAATACAAAAGTCCTTTCGGCTGTGCCTGTATATGCATGCAATTCAATCTGTTCCACTGAATTTACTTCCGGAAAAGCAACAAGGCCAACATTGGTGAGATTGTCAAGAGCGATATCGTTTAAATGTATATCTCCTCTCCGATCTTTTTTAGTAATAGCTCTGATAACAGCTTTTCCCATGACAAACCCATTTATCGAACTAGATGGAAATAAGCCGTTTCCAGGAGTAACACTTGCTGGAGTACCCCATGTTCCATCGCCAAAGTCGGTGTGAATTGTATTCACAATCATATAGCTTGTAATGAAAACCGGAGAAGCTGCCGAAGGTGAAGAGTCTAGGAAAGTCGCACCATCGCCCTTTGCAATTACTACATAGGAATAGGATGTGCCAAACGACAGTCCTGTAATTGCCAGACTTGCAGTTGCCTGACCGGGGGCATTTGTTGTGCTTACAAGCAAGGTGCCCAAATATACCTTAACATCATAACCACTAGCGTTGGCAACGGCTGTCCAGTTTGCGGTGAAACCGTTTGCTGTAATATTTGTTGCAACTCCTACTGTTGGTTGCAAAAGTCCCAATGTTGTAAATGCAGCCGATGCCGTCGAAGGATCTGAACTGGAATAACTAGTGCCATTGCCAATTGCTGTAACAGTGTATGTATATGTAGTACCTGATGCAAGACCGGATATGGTTGCACTCTCAGTTGCCTGTCCGCTGGCATTGGTTGTGCTTAAAAGAGTAGCTCCCGAATAAACTTTTACACTATATCCGGTGGCATTGGCAACTTGGGTCCAGTTAGCAGTAAAACCAGTAACCGAAATTGAAGATGCTGTGCCAACAACAGGAGAAGCAAGTTTAGGTATCTGGGTAAAAACTGCTGATGCCCAAGAAGTCGAGACCCTTGCCCCACAAATATTATTTTTAACATTAGAGAAGCCTGTAGCCCTGACCCATAAGTTATTAAGAGATGATCTGGCTGTACCAGAATTGTCTGTTATATTCGCAGTAGGTTCAGTACCGGAAATTGTTGGATTGATATAAAGTGATGAAATTTGAGTAGTGAAATCATATTTCAAAACGATAAGAAAAACTTCGTTTACATCTGCGAATTCAGTTGGTGCCCATTTAATGTCACCACTAGACTGACTTGATCTGGTTGTGCCAAATCTGAACGAAGTAGTTGTTACAGCCCCTTTACCAACATATACCTTTGGGCCAGCATTTGTACCAGTTGACATTCCAAAAACCTCTGAATTAGACTGACTTTGGGTTACACCGGCTTTATACATAAAAGTTAAATAAATCGGGCCTGTTGAAATAGGAGTTGCAGTAAAAGGCTTTAAGGAGTAATAGCCTGTAGCATTAGTAATATCGGTATTCAATATTTTTCCTGCACCCGATAGATAATATGTTCCTCCTGTATTTGAGTAAGTCAACGCAGGAGTAAGGGTTGGATCAAGTATATTTCTTCCAGTGCCGGCAATTAATGTTCCAGCAGTCGTCCAACCAGGTGCCGATGCCAGATTTGAAACTGTATAATCAAATGTTTCATCCAGCAATACCTGTCCAAAAGAGCTCATAAATAATGAGCAGAGAGCAACTATTAAAGTAAATGTTTTTTTCATAATTGATGGTTTTAATTAGTTTAATGGTTAGTTGTTTGTCTTTCTGAAGTATGGTGTATGATTATGGTTTGAGTTAATTGTAAGCTTTGTTGATTTTCAATTTCTACCCCGATCTTTAAAGTCAGGTCTAAATTAGTTCTTGGTTAATTGCGGTTGAAAATTCCAGATTTCAATCTACAATTGGAACCTTTCACAAACATGATTATCGAAAAACCGAACAAAGAATACATGTATCAAAAAAGGTATTATTTTGCTCCTGAATTTGAATTTTATGGTGGTCGGTATCCCATGAATAAATTGATTGCCGTTCAATTTTCAGCAAAGAATTTTATCAGTTTGAGTGGAAAGCGGATTGATAAAATTATACAGAAGATATTTGCTTATATTCAAGTTATCAGGCTTGTTTTAGAAAAAATAGGTCAAAATAAAAGTTATCAATCAATTTGATGGATAATTGAAAGGTTTTTTTAGAAGCAAAGGGGAATACCTTAAATAAATAGCTTATTTTTGAAGCTATTTCTGACTGAAGCCCGACAGGACTATTTTTCGGGCGAAACCTACGTGCAAAAAGATCAGTTTAGCCTGTAAAAACTGGCATTTTTGAAACCAAAACTCTAACACATGCGAACATATATACTCTTGCTGATTCTGCTTTGTTCTTTTTGCAGTTTCACTTTTGCCACCATTCCTGAAAATATAAATTTTTCGTTTCGAAGAATTTCTCCTGTAGGCGGATTTACCTATGGTTCGATAAATTCTATTTGCGAAGATGCGAATGGATTTATTTGGTTTGGCACTATTCATGGCTTGTATCGTTACAATTCTGTTGATGTCCAGAAATTCCTACATAACCCACTCGACTCCACCACAATTCCAGATAATTCGATCCGTACCATTTTTCTTGATTCGTCAGGAACCCTTTGGATTGGCACTGCACAGGGAGTTTGCATTTACGATAACACAACTGATCAATTTACCACTCTTAAATTTAAGGACAAATCAGGTGCAATTTTAGGGAATAATATTCGCGATATCTTTGAAGACAAGGATAAAAACATCTACCTTTTGAGCAGTACGATGTTAGGGAAATACAATAAGGTAACTAAAAAATTTGAAAAAGTAGTGGTAGCAAAAACCACGACTGAGAATTTCGCTTGTGCCAGTTACGATCCGAAAGGAAGAGTTTGGATAGGGGGTGTAAATGGAACGGTTTGGCTTTACGAAGCTTCAAATCAAAAATTCCAGGTATTTTGTCACCATCAGTCCGAATTGATCCGAAAACTATTTTCGGATGAATCGGGGCTTTGGATCGGATATGATATATCAGGGCTTGATTTTGTTGGATTCCAGGGCAATCTGATCCGGCATTATGGAAGCAATCCCAAGGATGCTTTCAAAATCAACCACAACCGGGTTCGCGATATTAACAAGGATGAAACTGGTCGGATTTGGATTTCAACCTACAAAGGCATTTCAATTATTGATCATGGGAAAAGTTTCAATATTCTCCCGAAAGAAATTTCTGGTTTGCCCTATTACAGTGTCTATAAAATATTCCGCGATTCAAAAAACGGCATCTGGATTGGAACCTGGTCGGGCGGCCTTGCTTACCGGTCCGATTTCGATAACCGGTTTTTTCATTTTCGAAAAGATCAGACCGATTCAGAAATAGAGGATGAATTTGTGAGTTCGTTTGCCGAAAAATCGGACAAAACCGTTCTGATAGGAACCGAATTTGGTAACCTTAATCTTCTCGACCGGGAATCGAATAAAATGGTCAATGTCCCATTTAAAACAGAAAACGGGGAAAAATTTGAAAATATCAAGTCGTTGTACTTCGACAAGGAAACAGAAACCCTTTGGGTGGGCACTTTTTTGGAAGGTTTGTGGTACCAGATTAAAAATGACAATACTTTACATGAACTGAAAAAATTTAATGAAGACAGAATAAGCATCTATGCGCTTGCCAAATCGGATAACAACTTGTGGATTGGCACTTTTGGCAAAGGGCTATACCAATACAACACTCACACAGGCAAAATGAAACAGTACGTTCAGGTGGCACGTAATGCAAAGTCGCTAAGCAATAACCAAATACGCACAATTATCAGCGACAATGAAAACGGAATCTGGATTGGGACTAAAAATGGATTAAATCATTTTGACCCAAAAATCGATGAATTTCAACGATTTATGAACTTACCTAATGCCGCCAATTGCATTAGTAACGACGAAATACTATCATTGTATCAGGATCGGAAAGGGATAATCTGGATTGGAACCAGTGGTGGAGGTTTGAACAAATACGATAAAAAAACAGGAAAATTTGAGTCGTTTGGGGTAAATGATGGCTTGTCGGGTAACGATGTGTTCGGAATACAAGAAGACCAAAATGGAATACTCTGGATTAGTACTGAAAATGGTATTTCAAGCATTGATCCGGTAAAGAAAACGATGCGGAATTTTTACAGGGAAGATGAACTTAAAGGCAACCAATTCAATCCTGGAGCGGTATTCCAGACCAGTTCAGGCGAAATACTTTTTGGCAACACAAAAGGGTTTACGCTTTTTACCCCTGAGCAGATGAAAACCAACCCAATTCCTCCGAAGGTTATCCTCACCTCATTATCTATTAACAATATAATTGTTACCAACCATACCGAAGGGTCCCCATTAACAAAAAACCTTCAAAACGAAGATTTCCTAAAGCTTACTTATAATCAAAATTCGCTCACATTTAGTTTTGTAGCCAACAATTTTTTGCTTCCGGCTAAAAACCAGTTTAAATACAGGTTGCTGCATTACGACAATAAATGGATGGATGCTGGGACGCAAAACTATGCCACCTATACCAAAATACCGCCAGGTGAATATGTGTTTGAGGTAATTGCGTGTAACAACGATAATTTATGGAACAACACTCCCACACGTTTAAAGATCAGTATTTCACCACCTTTTTGGTTGTCGTGGTACTCCAAATTGCTTTATATTCTGTTATTTTCACTTGCGTTCTATTATGTTCGTAAACAGGTTTTTGCCCGACAGGAATTTAAAAAAGAAATTTTGCTCGAACGCCTGCGACATGAATCCGAAGCCCAGCTTCAGGAAATGAAGCTCAGTTTTTTTACAAATATTTCACATGAATTCAGGACGCCCCTGACACTAATTTCGTCGCCAATAAATTTATTGCTCGAAAAATTCAAGCTTGAACCAGCTGTAAAAGAACATTTACTTACAATGCGCCGCAATTCGGACCGCCTTTTGCGATTGGTGAACCAACTGATTGATATTCGTAAGATTGAATTGGGGAAAGCCGTTTTTCAGCCTCAAAGTACCAATCTTATTCATTTGTGCCAAAATGTTATCAGTTGCTTTGAAATGGAGGCTATCGACAGACATATACGTTTGCTGTTCAACACTGAATATGAATTATTGAACTTGCCACTGGATGCTGAAAAAGCGGAAAAAATATTCTTTAATATCCTTTCGAATGCAATGAAATTTACTCCTGAAGAAGGGACTATTGGAATTACTGTTTATTCCGCCCATTCAGATGAAAATACAGAAGAAAACGTCGTTGTTGGAGAGCAGATTCATGGCAATATGATATGTGTAGAATTTTTGGATGATGGTCCGGGTATTGATGTCGATGATCTTAAATTGATCTTTGAACGTTTCGAACAGGGCAAAAACCATCAGTCGTCCGGTACAGGCATTGGTTTGCATATTGCGTACGAATATATCCGGATGCACAAAGGAAACATAAGCGTCAAATCAAAAATCGGGACAGGATCAACTTTTACAATCAGTTTCCCGTTTGACGAAAAGATCGATCAGAAAAAAGAATGGAAAGCGGCAACTGATTTTAACTCGCAGTTCAAAGTTGCGACAGAATCAACCGATTTGCTTCCACCACATCCCGAAACGAAAAAAACATATACAATCTTGGTTATTGAGGATAATTACGACCTTCGAAATTACCTAAAAACCCTGTTAAGCCACCAATACCATATAGTTACTGCGCCTAATGGTAAGCAAGGTCTCGAAATTACCTTGACTATACTACCCGAATTGGTTATTACCGATGTGATGATGCCTCTAATGGATGGATTGGAATTATGCCGACAGCTTAAAGACAATGTTTTGAGCAGTCATATACCAGTGATAATGCTTACCGCATTTAGTGACTCCGACAAACAAATCGGTGGTTTGAAGACAGGTGCCGATGCCTATATTACCAAACCTTTCGATGAAAATATTCTGTTGGCACAAATCGAAAATTTAATTTCTTCGAGGGCAAAACTACGGGAGGTATTCTCCGTATCGGATACTGCCTGGGCCGAAGGGATGGACGTAATGTTTTCAGATAAAATGCTGATAGAAAAGGCTACAGCTATCGTGGAAAAACATTTAAGCGACAAATCTTTTATTATAGATCATCTTGCAACCAGTATTGGAATAAGCACAAGTTCCCTTTACCGGAAATTGAAAGTACTTACCAATCAATCGCCAACCGAATTTGTTAGGTATATTAGATTAAAAAAGGCAATCAAGCTTATGAACGATGGCAATTCAAATGTGGATGAAATTGGTTTTGCAGTTGGGTTTAATTCACATTCCTATTTCACAAGCAGTTTCAAGAAACAATTTGGGAAAACTCCTTCGGAGTATTTGAATGAATTAAAAACAAAGAAGAACTGACATTTTTCAGATCGGATTAAAACTTAAAAACCATATCACCAGCCATTACTTCCTGGTTCTTTTCATCGAAAGTAACCTTGAGACCGGTATGGAGTGCCGCGGTGGTCATTATATTAGCGATTGAATGATTGTACCCAACTTCGATCGGGGCATTCGGGGTTTTGCGGCTGCGAACACATTCCATCCAGTTACGCACATGTGCTGCCGACATTGGATCGGCCGACATATTTGCTGCTGTGGCCGTTTTCATACCTCTCGAAGGTAATTCAAATTCTTCCAAAAGGAAAGGCTGCATTCCCATGGCATCAGCATAATTTTTAGTTAACCCGCCTTCCGGGGTTATTTTATTGGTATCGAGGTTCAGCATTCCTCCGTTCGAATAATACAATTCCTTTATTCCTCCTGCCGAATTGTGCATACGCGACGAATACACTACCTGGAAATCCTGCGACGGATCATTCATCTTTCCATATTCGAAAACAGCGGTCATGGTATCAGTATTTTTTCGTCCGTCGTTCCACATATAAATGCCCCCATTGGCAACCACACTTTTAGGATGCGAAAGACCTGTAAACCAATGAACTGTATCAATCTGGTGCGACATCCACTGGCCAGGAATACCGGATGAGAAAGGCCAGAATAAACGGTATTCGCAATATATGCGTGGATCCCATTCAACCCTGGGGCGATTCAATAAGAAACGATTCCAGTCTACATCTTCTTTTTGTATTTCTTTTATTAATTTAGGTAGTCTCCACCGCCCGGGCTGATTCACGTTCCACGACATTTCGACCATGGTTATTTTCCCGAACTTACCCGATTTTATATACTCGTTGGCGGCAATATAATTATTCCCGCTACGACGTTGTGAACCGATCTGTATAATCAGGCCCGAATTCAGGGAAGCCGCAAGCACCTGCCGGGCATCTTCCATGGTTTCGGCAAATGGTTTTTCAACATAAGCATCGCAACCAGCTCTAATTGCTTCGACCGTATGCATTGCATGCGCAAAATCAGGTGTGCTTATAATAACTGCATCCACCAATTTTTTCGAATACAACTCTTCGTTATTTCGGGTTGTGATAATTTTTTTCTGGTAATTCTTTATGAAATATGCTATGGCTTCCTCGCGACGGCGGTTCCATAAATCCGATACTGCCACGATTTCGAAATTCAACTCATCGGCGCAAGCCATAAAAGCAGGTATCAGGGTATCCTTGGCACGGTTCGAAAACCCTATAAGGCCTACCCTTATCTTATCGTTAGCTCCGATTGGATTCAGTCTGAGGTCAGAACCGAAAACCGATTCACTCAAAGCAAAACCAATTGTTCCTATTCCTGCTTTTTTTATGAAATTTCTTCTTGAATTTTCCATTTTCGAATTTTTTTTATGTTTAAAGCACCAAAAGGTATAACTACTAAAATCAGTACTTATTGGCGGTTGCTTTTAATCTTGATTCACTAAAAATGTACGAATTACAAATTACGACTTACGATTTGTTTTCAGCGAGTTAAACTTGTCAATCGTAATTCGTACATCGTAAATAAAATTAAAACTTGACTCAACGGACAGCCTCTCACTAATTATTTAAATTTTCTTTGCGCCTGAACTTTCCATAGCGTGAATCTACAACTCCCTTATTTTCAAACTTCTGAACGATACTTTATTACCATGATCCTGCAAAAGTATACGACCTTTTTCTGCTTCCCCGAAACCGGGCCAAACTTTGTATTTGCTTGCAGCTACCAGTTCGCGAAATTCCGTGCTTCCCCTTTCGTATTCCAGCACCTTCATTCCGTTCAACCAGTGTTCCACATGGTTGTTTTTCGAAATGATCCGAGCCTTGTTCCATTCTCCTGTCGGGTTTACCCTTTTATTTTTTGCAGTAATTAAATCATAAAGCGACGACATGGTTCGGTTTCCATCGCGGCCCAGCTTGGCATCAGGGTGATTTTTATCATCTAAAATCTGGTATTCGGGTCCGATGGCTGAACCCTGGTTGTTTTCTTTTTCAGTAACATAATATTTAATCCCGCTGTTGGCACCTTCGGTAATTTTGAAATCGGCAACAAGTTCAAAATCCGAAAACTCTTCAAAGCTTACAATATCGCCGCCATTGGCCGATTCGGCACCAGCGGATGTGAGAACGACGAGTTCACCATCCTTTACTTCCCATCCTTTTTCGGGGAAAATTTCCTTGTAAGCTCCTCTCCAACCCTTTGTTGAATTACCATCGAACAGCAATTTCCAGCCGTTTTTCTTTTCGTAATCCGAAATGGTATTTGGGATAAAATTAAGCTGTACAATCTCTTTTGTCTCCTTTTTACGGTTTTTAGCCAGGTTTTTGGTCAGGATATGTATATTTTTCCATTTCACCTGGGTTCCCAAGGTCCAGGGTTTTTCACTGGCTTTGATACTATGAACCTGCAGTGCAATAAAACCTGATCCAACCGCATCATCAATAATATCGGCTGTAGGAATATCGTTAACCCAGGTTTTAATGCTATTTCCAATTGCTTCGACGCGATATTTATTCCATTGCCCATTTTTAAGGGCAGGTTTTGCTCCAGTGTTCGACTCCATGGTATAAAGCCAGCCGCGGGCTTGTTCGTCGTAAATGCCGCCGCTCCAGCCGCGCTTTGACGGGTCGATTTCAACTTGGTAGCCATGAACAACCCCGTTTCGATATTCAGGTATGCTAAGGCTACGGATTTGTATACCGGAATTCATTGATGTATCGATGAACAATTCCAGTTCGAGAATAAAATCACTGTATTCTTTAACGGTACAAAGGAATGAATTTGGTGAATCAGGAACAGTTTCACCGATTATTACACCGTCAACAACCGTATACTTTGCTTTTCCACCCTTTTGCATCCAACCGTCAAGATCGTAATTGTTAAATAAATTCTCCCATCCCTGACTATTTTGCGCCAAAACGGGAAAGAAGGTCAGCAGAAGCATGTAAATAAGCAGGTTTTTTTTCATGTTAAGGTTTTTACTTGTGGTTCATTACTTTATCTGCAAAACAGGGCCACATATTCCAATTGGAAATGCGTCCGTTTCCTCTTAGAATGCTATTTAAATTCGGCGTCGTGGGCAACACGTAATTCATTGATCATCTGGGGAACCAGGACAAACGGATCATACGGCTTTTGCCTGCCAGCCAGTTTCAGGGTTTCAACGGGTAAATACCCGCGATAGCCGCTTTTACTGATGATTTTCATAAGGCGTGGAAAATCGGTTCTCACTTCACTTTTGTTACCAAAAACACTTTCTTTTACCTGCCAGTTTACCGTATACGGAATAACGGCCTCGATATCGGCATATGGATCTTCCACTTTAAAATTACCTGTATCAAGAATAATTCCCGCCCATTCAGAATTTACAGCTTTTGCGATTTTGATACACTGACCGGCGGTTTGTAGCATATCGCCATGATTCTGAATGCCGATTATTACACCGTATTTTTCGCCATACGCAGCGCACTCTTTAAAACAATCAACCATCCATCCGGCAACGGTATCCCACTTATTTTCGTAACCTTGCGGGATTGCGCCTGCAAACAATCTCAAAACCGGAGCTCCTAATTTTGCTGCTACCACTATCCATTTTTTAGCCAGTTCAACATCTGCCGAACGAACCTTTGGATCGGGCGAAGCAAAATTATTGCGGATACCAGTACCGCTAATATCAATCCCCAACCTGAAAGCCTTTTGCTTAAAATTGAAGATATATTCATCCGATGGTACTTCAGGATATCCGGGAAAATAATATCCGGTTGCATCGAGAGCTTCGACGTTTTGTGCGGCACACCAATCCAAAAGATCCATTAAGGTAAATGCTTCTTGGTTTTCTTTATTATTCTTAGCCAACAGAACATCGTTGAACGAATATGCATTCAGCGAGAATTTAACATGTGATTCAGGTTCCCCTTTGGTTTCATTCTGGGCAGCTGCAAGATTCACCAGAATTCCGGCTAACAGGCAAACAACCAGAAGAGGCAGCTTTAATTTTTTCATTATTATTGTATTTCTTCATGTTTTACAAATCTCCCTAAATCTCAACCTGTTTCATTTTTGGGGCCAGCAAATGTATAATCAACCAAGCTGTCAAATATGCCATGCCTGCAATTATAAACATAATGTAATACCCTGTTTCGATATGACCGAGGGTTTTGTAATGATCGAGTAATACACCTGCAAGCCTGGCTATGAGTATTCCTCCAATAGCTCCGGCCATCGATCCAATTCCCACAACAGAGGCAACTGCCTTTTTGGGGAACATATCCGATGCTACGGTGAATATATTAGCCGACCAAGCCTGATGGGCAGAAGCTGCGAGACCAATTACAAAAACGGCAATCCAGGGATTGATTTTACCCAGTGCCTGTGCAGCCACTACCGGTATTACGCAAAGTGCAAAAGCAAGCATAGATACCTTTCGCGACTTGTAAACTGCCCAGCCTTTTTTGATCAGGTAGCCTGAAAGCCAGCCGCCACCAATGCTTCCGAAGCAGGTCATGGTATAAACAACAGCAAGTGGAAGACTTACCTGCATGCCGGTCATGTTATACTCGGTTTTCAGGAATGATGGCAACCAAAAAAGCAGGAACCACCATATTGGGTCGGTCATAAATTTGCCAATAACAAAAGCCCAGGTCTGTTTAAAACCAAGGAGTTTGATCCATTTCACAGATTCTACATTTTCAGTTGTTAATTCATTGGTATCGCTGTGGATATAATCGAATTCTGCTTTTTTCAAGCGTTTCTGCTTTGCAGGGACATCGTAAAAAATAAACCAGAAAACAAGCCATATCAAACCAATGGCCCCGGTTATGATAAACGCTTCCTGCCAACCCCAGGTTACAGCAATCCAGGGAACTGCTATGGGCGCAATTATTGCCCCAATGTTGGAGCCAGAATTGAAAATCCCTGTTGCCAAAGCCCGTTCCTTTTTAGGAAACCATTCGGCTACTGTTTTTACAGCAGCAGGGAAGTTTCCAGCTTCGCTTAGGCCCAAGGCAGCCCTTGCAACACCAAATCCAAAAGTGGAAGTTGCGAAAGCATGTGCAATAGAAGCAAAACTCCAGACAGTAAGCGAAACAGCATAACCCAGTTTAGTACCAATTTTATCGATTATACTTCCAAAACCCAACAATCCTATGGCATAAGCCAATTGAAATGCGATTACAATATTTGAATAATCGGTTTCGGTCCAGCTAAATTCCTTTTCGAGGATAGGTTTTAGAAGGCTGATAACTTGCCGGTCAAGGTAGTTAACCGTGGTTGCGAAAAATACAAGGGAAACAATTGTCCACCTGTAATTACCGATTTTAGGGCTAAGGTCTTGTGAATTATTCATTTTGTTGAGGGGTTGGGTTTTAGGGGTTAGGGCAAATTGTTTGTTAAAAGGTTCAATGCTTCGGGTTCAAGGTTCAATGCTTCGTTTGTTCAATTGTTCGTTTATTCAATTGTTCATTTATTCGCTGCTCAAATGTTTGTTTTTTAAAAATTCGTTATCCAACTTTTTAATTATCTCATTCCCAAATCTCTACATTTTCAAATTCCCAAATTTCCACATTTTCAAATTTCCACATTCCAAAAGGGAAAATAATTCCTTGCATTGTGATAACATATATTAGAAACCATTTTCCCGACCATTTCCATGTCATCTGGTATTTCTCCTTTTGCCATTTCATTGCCTAAGATATTGCACAGGTTTCTGCGGAAATACTCGTGGCGCGGAAAGGAGAGGAAACTCCTCGAATCTGTCAACATGCCAACAAACCTGCTTAGTAAGCCTAATGAAGACAAAACATCTATATGTCGTTCAATGCCTGATTTCTGATCGAGAAACCACCATGCAGCTCCCCATTGAATTTTTCCGGGCGTCGACCCATCCTGGAAATTGCCGATCATTGTAGCATACACTTCATTATCGGCAGGATTCAGGTTATAAAGAATTGTTTTTGCCAGTTTGTTATCCTTGTTGAGGCTATCCAGAAAGAATGCCATATTTTGAGCCACCGGCAAATCGCCAATAGAATCGAAACCAGTATCAGGCCCTATTTTATTGAGCATGGCTGTATTATTGTTCCGCAAAGGCCCGACATGGAATTGCTGAACCCAGCCTGCTTCCTGATCCATTACCGAGAAATGATAGAGCATGGCCGATTTGAATTTTCGGATCTGATCCAAATTTGGGTCTTTGCCTCCCATCACTTTATCAAAAATCATCCGTATTTCACTTTCGTTGAATTTTTCGGCATAAAAAGTATCCAGCCCGTGGTCTGATAAACGGCAACCATTTTTATGAAAATATTCATGCCTGAGGCGAAGGGCAGAAATCAGATCGCTGAACTGCGAAATACTAACTCCCGAAGCTGCTTCTAATTTTGCAATATATTCATTGTACGTCTCAGCATTTTCAATAGACATAGCCTTATCGGGGCGCCATGCAGGAATTACTTTGATTTCGAAGCCATCATTTCTGATTTTCTGGTGGTGTTCAAGTGAGTCAACAGGATCATCGGTTGTACAAACCAGTTCCACATTCATTTTGCGAAGCAGGTTCCGGACTGAGGACTCTTTTGTGCGAAGTTTGGCGGATGCTTCCAGGTAAATTTCCTCTGCAGTTTCAGTATTTAACAATTTTGTGATTCCGAAATAGCGCTGTAACTCTAGATGTGTCCAGTGAAAAAGTGGGTTGCGCAAAGTGTTGGGGACAGTTTCGGCCCATTTCAAAAACTTATCGTAATCCGACGCATTACCGCTACAAAACTCTTCACCAATTCCATTGGTCCGCATGGCCCGCCATTTATAATGATCACCATACAGCCATGCCTGAGTTATATTTTCGAATTGTGCATCCTCTGCAATATCCTTCGGATTTAGATGGCAATGGTAATCGATTATCTGTAGGTTTTTTGCGAATTTATTATACAGTTCAGAAGCCTGATTGTTATAAAGCAGAAAATCCTTGTCCATAAATGCTTTCATATTTTTTTGATTAGGTTTTGGTTAAAGTGTGTAGAAAGAGGAGTCTGGTACGGATTGAATTTAGGAATCGATGATCAAACTGGTATTTAGATTTTGGAATAGTTACACATTATAGGTTGAGGATGAAGTGTCGCCACCACGTCCGGTCCAGTTTGTGTGAAAGAATTTTCCACGTGGCTGATCGAACCGCTCGTAGGTGTGTGCTCCAAAATAGTCGCGTTGCGCCTGCAACAGGTTTGCAGGGAGGAATTCGGCTCGGTAACCATCGTAATAATTCAGGGCAGTTGATAACGTCGGGATTGGAATTCCATTGAGCTGGGCTGTAGCTACAACCTGACGCCATCCGTTTTGCGACTTTTCGATTGTTTCAGTGAAGAAAGGATCGAGCAAGAGGTTTGCCAACTCTGGATTAAGGTCGAAAGCATCTTTTATTTTATTGAGGAATACGGAGCGGATGATGCAGCCACCGCGCCACAGTAAAGCGATTCCACCATAATTCAGATCCCATTTATACTCGTCGGCGGCAGCACGCATCAGACTGTAGCCTTGAGCATAGGATATTATTTTAGATGCATACACTGCCTGTTTCAGATTTCCTATAAACTGAGTTTTGTCGCCGGTAAATAATGGTTTCGGGCCAGATAGGATTTTCGAAGCAGCAACACGTTCGTCTTTGATAGCCGATAAACAACGTGAAAATACAGATTCGCCAATAAGAGTGAGCGGAATGCCCAGATCAAGTGCTGTGACGGCAGTCCATTTTCCGGTTCCTTTCTGGCCGGCTGTATCCACAATTTTATCAATAAGTGGTAAGCCGTCAGCATCTTTAACTGCCAGTATGTCGCGGGTTATTTCAATCAGGTAACTATCGAGTTCGCTTTCATTCCATTCTTTAAAAACGCTATGCATTTCATCTGCCGACATTCCCAGGAGATCGCGCATGATTTGATACGCCTCACAAATTAGCTGCATATCGCCATATTCAATTCCATTGTGAACCATTTTTACAAAGTGACCGGCACCATTTTCGCCAACCCAGTCGCAACAAGGTGTGCCATTATCAACTTTGGCCGAAATAGCCTGAAAAATTGGTTTTACAAATGGCCAAGCTGCTTTTGAACCTCCAGGCATAATCGAA
>CAIRHD010000366.1 GCA_903878265.1 uncultured Bacteroidales bacterium
GTAAATATTTTCAAACGAAGCAATGCTGTAATGTTTGCCAACAAAATTGATGTTTTCATATATTTCGTCCGAAATAATAAAAACATGTGGATGGCGAGCAAAAACTTCTGCAAAAGCTTTCAATTCATCGAAAGTGTAAACGGTACCTGATGGGTTGCAAGGGCTGCTGAAAACAAATAGTTTTGTTTCGGGAGTAATGGCTGCATCTATTTGATCAGGAGTAACTTTAAAATCAGTATTGATATTGCCTTCGATAAACACACCTTTTGCACCAGCCAATTTGATGATTTCCTTGTACGATACCCAGTACGGTGCCGGGATCAAAACTTCTTCGCCCACATTTACAAGGCAAAGTATGGCATTTGCAAGCGACTGTTTGGCACCTGTGGAAACAACTATCTGATCAGAAGCATAAATTAGACCGTTGTCGCGTTTTAGCTTATTTGCAATTGCTTGTCTTAGTTCAGGATAACCTGGAACAGGAGTATAATGCGAATAATTCTGGTCTATCGCATCTTTTGCTGCTTCTTTTACATGTTCGGGCGTATTAAAATCAGGTTCGCCTATGCTTAGGTTTATGACATCAAAACCCTGCGAACGGAGTTCGCGGCTGCGGCGGGTCATAGCCAGTGTTTCCGATTCGGCAAGCAGGTTTATCCTATCTGACAAGTAGTTCATAGTTCGAGGTTTTATAAATCACTTTTGGCAAAAGTAGAAAAATTATTATCTGAAATGATAATTTGGGCTTTGTTTGTTTATTAAATAACAATAAACTAAAATTCATGCTTGTTTTACTGCACTTTACGGATGGCATTGAATTAAATTACAAGTATTTTAGCTTTTTTTCCGAAATTTGCCCAAATAATCAAAATGACCATGCCCACACTAATCGAATTATTGAAATTCACCATTCCATCGTTGGTTGTCCTTGCAACAGCCTATTACCTTTTAAAGTTGTTCCTGGATAAAGAAGCAGAGAAAACACAGTTGCAAATACGGCTCGATGTGCAAAAAATTACACTTCCTGTTAGGATGCAAGCCTACGAAAGACTTGTGCTATTGCTTGAACGGATTGAACCGACCGGGTTGTTGGTTAGATGCAACAGGCCGGGAATGTCAGCTACTGAACTGCACTCGGAATTGATCCAGTCCATACGTTCCGAATTCGACCATAACCTCTCGCAGCAATTGTATATTTCAGCCAAAGCTTGGGAAATGGTACGCAACGCACGCGAGGAAACTGTAAAAAGGTTCAATACTTCTGCTATGCAATTGTCAAGCGAGGCGTCCGCTGCCGACCTTGCAAGCCTGATTTTGATCAATGATATAGATGCCAATAAATCTTCGATCAAGGACGCACTTGACCTATTGAAAATGGAAGCAAGAAATAACTTTTTTTAAGTCTTGCTGGAAGATGACAGCATCGTACTGATTATAATTTTTTAATTTCCCTTGAACTATAAGCCAAATATTCTGTTTAATAAATCAATAAAACTATTAAACAATGAGACGATATGAATTTTTTCAGTTTGTGCCTGCAAATATAAATCTGGTTTGGGATTTTTTTGCTTCTCCAGCCAACCTATCAAAAATCACTCCTCCCGAAATGGGTTTCCTGATCACATCGCCAGTTCCACCCGTGATGTATCCAGGGATGTTTATAACATATAAAATAAGCCCTGTTTTAGGGATAAAATTAAACTGGGTAACAGAAATTACCCAAGTGAGCCACCACAAATTTTTTATCGATGAGCAACGAAGAGGCCCATACAACTTGTGGCATCACGAACACCATTTTAGAGAAGTGGCTGGCGGGGTACAAATGCACGATATTTTATATTACCAACTGCCCTTTGGCCTTATCGGCAGCATTACCGACCAATTGTTTGTAAAAAATAAAGTGAACAAAATATTTGAATTCAGGGAAAAACGGATTGACGACTTGTTTCCAGCAAGCAGATAAGTTAAAAACCATAACATCTTAATATTATCTACCGATATCACGAAGCAATTGAAGCTTGAAAGCGCACTTCGACAAGCTCAGTGGCCGGCTTTTTGAACCTTGAACGCGAAGCAAAAAAACCTTGAACCCGAAGCAATTGAACCTTGAACGCGAAGCATTGAACCTTGAACGCGAAGCAATTGAAACTTGAACAAAATTTAACACCAAAATTAGTATTTTTGCAAACATGCATCTCCACTACTTTCAACACGATGATTTTGAGGATTTGGGCTTTATTGGCGACTGGGCGAACTGCAATGCCTTTATTACGTCTGTTACCCGTTTCGATTTAAATCCTGAATTGCCTGTCCACGAAAGTTACGATTGGTTGGTGGTGATGGGTGGAAAAATGAGCGTTAACGATCAGGCTAATTTTCCATGGATTGCTACGGAAATTGCTTTTATTAATGAAGCAATCAGGATGGGAAAGACGGTTATTGGAATTTGCCTTGGAGCGCAAATGATTGCTAAAGCAACTGGTTCAAACGTTTATAAAAACTCAGAACCGGAAATGGGTTTCTGGCCTGTACGATTTTTGCCTTCTGCCTCAAATGATAAGGTTTTCATGCATTTTCCAAAAGTGTTGGATGTGCTTCATATACACTTCGATACATACGAACTTCCTGAAGGAGCTGTTAGCATGGCTGAAAGCGCAATTACCAAAAGTCAGGCGTATCGCATTGGTGAAAATGTATTTGGGTTCCAGTTTCATTTTGAAGTAACGCCACAAAATATTTTCAGTTTCTTGGATGGTATTGAACCTGAACTGGTTGAAGGGGAATTTTCGCAAACCAAGGCTCAGATGCTTGAGCTAAGCAATTGCTGTGATTTTAACAATAGCATTTTTGGCAAAGTGCTTGACGAGATACTTGATCTTTGGAAATCAAAATTATAACAAATCAAGATTTGAATTCGTAATTATTGCCATTTCAAGTATATACCCAAATCGAAATCGAATTTTCCGTATTTGTGTTTTGGGGGATTTACGCTTTCAGTCAGTGGGTTTTCGGCTGTCCATTCAAAAACTGTCTTTGTATAATCAATTGATTTATTGGAAAAGAAATAATTTGCTTGTAATTGAATCCCAAGGCTGGTTTTTTCAAATTTCATACAGTCAAAATCAAGCAAGAGTTCTGGGAAAAAGAAAAAACTCCAGGTATTATTAGTCTGATAATCAATCCGACGCAGAAAATTACCGTCAATTTCTTTTTGTAAAACCGTTTCCGAAAATGGTTTAAAACTACTTATCCCAGCATTTATTTTCAAACTGGGGTTAATAAACCCGAAATCCTCTTTAATCACAATTCCACCCTGAAATCCTCTGTCCCTGAGTTTGCGCTGCCTGAAATTTGTTTCCAAATCGCCATACCAGCCGGTATCCGAAGTTATATGGAAAGAATTGAAACCATTCATAAGCTGGGTATGGGAATAAAAACCAAAATTCACGCCCATATTCTGGTGAAAGAAATACTGTACAGTTAAATTGAGGTTATCTGGCGCAAAATCATCGTACATGGCAATTTTGATATCCGCTTCAAAGCTATTTTTAAGCCAAAAATGACCCGAAAAACCAAAATATTCATAGTCGTAACCAGAATGAAAATCATATAGATAATTCAGAAAATCAAGGTTTTGCGTATTTGGAAAACTATCAACTTTTGTATCCCTCAACCCACCGAACATCGACAATTTATAGGTAATTAGAAGTTTATCCTGAGCCAAAAGTGCAAGATTTGAAAATACTATCAGAAACAGGAAGATAAATTTAGTTCGTCGCATAGTACTTATCGCATAAAGATTAATCGTGTGGTGTCGAATAATATGGTGTTATAGGCCAATTTTACGTTTATAATAAACCGGGCACTGTCAGCCTCAACTTTATTTTTCAAAAATAGCTGGAATTGAACTTCCGGATAATCGACATACACATGGTTGATCAGCGGATAAATCTGATTTAACGGGATATAAAGTTCAGAATTATAGAAGTCTGTTTTTCCTGTATAAACAAACAAATCAGATACATTGGAGTTTGCAGGGATATTGCCGTTAATTCTGAAAAGTGTAACAATGGAAATTTCATCAATGCGGCTATTCGCGCCATACAACATGGGGCAATTTGTTTTCGAGAATGCTTGTGCAGATGGAAATCCAATGCCTTGTAATCCGTGATTTGCATGTGCCAGATATGGAAAATCACCAGCTACAATTACCTGAAAAGCTACGGATGCCCTTCGCATGGTATCGGTTTGGCTTTGTATAGGCCACATGCCCGAATTATCTAGATTTATTGTCCTAACTTTAGCAAAATCAAAGTAATATACCTCTTCGGAGCATGGATAGTTGAAACAACCGGATAAAATCCTGCTGACAAACAGAAGTGAAATTATTAAAAGTACTCTTGAAATAAGTTTCATAAATCTAAAGGGTTCATGCGGTTCAAGAAGGTTGTTTGAAAATGTAAAAATCACCAAATAGAGTGACGACAAACCACAACAAAGCAGAAAAACAGAATTGCAAACGGGAAGAATACATATTCTAAATGGAGTGCAAGAAGATGAAAAAGTGTAAAAACGAAGTTGAATTTAGCAGCGATTTTAAATCGGCAAATTCCAGGTAAAAATGCCAAACACAATTACCGCCAGTCCGCAAGCAATAATCAGAGCTGCATTTAGTTTTGTAACCACAATGGTTTCGAGGTGATCGCTTTCGGTAAATACCTCGCGCACAACATAAAAATAGTAATACACCCCAACTATTGCCATTAGTATAGCGAAAATTGAAATCCCCAGATACCCATGGCTAATTGACAATACAAACACCTGATATTTTGCCATAAAGCCAGCCGTTGGTGGAATTCCTGCCAATGACACAAGCAAAATTGTGATAAATACTGCCAACCAAGGCTTTTGCTGATAAAGCCCACGAAAATCAGCTATCTGTTCTTCGCCATTGGAGGCACGTTTTACAAGGATAAAAATAATGAACAACGGAATTGTTGCCAATGAATACACGAAAGTGTAATACAGTAAAACCGAAACCGACGAACCGTGTTGCGAAAGCATGGCTAACATCAGGAAACCGCTGTGGGCAATAGAGGAATAAGCCAACAGTCGCTTAAAATTCCCTTGTTTCATTGCACCAATGTTGCCAATGAGCAGGGATAAACCGGTCATTACCCACAAAGCTTTTTCGAGCGGCACTGGGAGCGGTAGCAAACCCATACCGAGCAAACGGAAAAAGGCAGCAAAACCTGCCGTTTTTACCACCGTGGCCATAAATGCGGTAACCAATGTTGGCGAGCCTTCGTACACATCGGGACTCCAGAAATGGAAAGGCGCTGCCGCAACTTTAAAAGCAACCCCAATTAAAATAAACAAAAGCCCAATTAAAAGCATGGGTGGTAAATTGCCATTAAACTGCGAAATATAAACTTTGATCTCAGGCAAGTAAAAAGTTGCCGAAGCCCCATACACCAAGGCAATCCCAAACAAAAAGAATGCGGTGGCGAACGAACCGAGCATAAAATATTTAAAGGATGCTTCGTTGGATCGGTACGACGATTTTTTACCGCCGGCAAGTATATATAAGGGAATTGATAAAATCTCAATGCCGAGGAAAAGCATGATGAGATTTGAAAAAGATGTCATAAGAAAAGCCCCAATCAATGCAAATATCATAAGCGAATACTGCTCTGCAACGTGGTGTTCCATCCGCTTGTAATAATCAATACCGAAAAGAAAAATCAAAATTGTGATGATAATCATCGACACATTGAATGCGATGGAGAAATTATCGAAAATGACCATATCGTGAAAATAATCCGAGCCAATGTTCCAATCCTTTATTGAAAGGACCAAAGTAATCAGCAAACCGAGGATTGCCGCAGGTGCCAATATTTTTTTGTTATGGGCAAGCCCAAGGTATAAAAGTACTATTCCAAGTATTGTTGTAAAAATTATTGCATTCATCCGCTTTACGTAATCAGAAGGTTCCTAAATTATATGGTTCAATTTGCAAAAGACGTAGCAACATTGGCTATTGGAAGCAAAAAGTTTTGCATTGCAACAACTGCAGTTTCTACCAGGTTAAAAATAGGCTGTGGATACACTCCCAATCCCAACAGTATCAATATCAATGGTATCAAGATGCAATAATCGAGTAATCCAAGGTCGGTAATCGGTTTGTAATCCGCCCTGGTTTCTCCAAGCATCACCCGCTGGTAGGCATACAACATATAAACTGCTCCTAAAATCATGGTAATTCCACCAATAGCGGCAAACCAAACCGATTGTTGGAAAAGCCCGGTAATCATGAGGAATTCGCCAACAAAGCCAGCAGTTAGAGGTAAGGCAATGGAACCAAGCACCACAATAAGCATTAAAATAGCCAATCTGGGGGCAATGAGTTTTATTCCACCCATCTGCGAAAGTTCAAGGGTTCCGGTTTTTTCTTCGATAATGTGAACCAGATAAAATAATGCAACAATTGTAACACCATGACTAATCACCTGAAAAAGAACTCCTTGAATCGAATAATAATTAAGGACGAACATTGCAGCAGCCATCAACGAAATATGAGCCATTGACGAAAAAGCGATTAGTTTTTTCAGGTTAGCTTGTCGGAAAGCTATTACCGAAGCATAGATTACGACAATCAACGAAAGTATGATTACTGTATTCTGCCAGAAAAGAACGCCTAAAGGAATAATTGGAAAGAGAAACCTCAATGCCCCGTAAATCCCCATTTTGGTCATAACACCGGCTAAAATCATAACGCCTTGTGTGGAGGCCATGGTGTAGGTAGAAGGTTGCCAGGTATGGAAAGGGAAAACCGGCATTTTTATGGCAAAAGCAATAAACAGGATCCAGAAAAGCCATATTTGGGTGCTTTCGGGGATAACGAGTTGGTTAATAACGGCAAAGTCGGTGGTGTGCAAACCGGGTGTGAGTTGGTAAAGGAAAATAATGCCGAACAAAAGGAAAAGGCTGCCAGCCAGCGTGTAGATAAAGAATTTCAAGGTAATTGCCCGTCTATTTTCCCCTCCCCAAAGCAGCAAAATGAAATAAACCGGAATCAACGAAAGTTCCCAGAAAATGTAAAAGAGGAATGCGTTTTGGGCAAGGAAAACGCCAATCAACGCCGATTGGGCAAAGAGTATGAGTGCGTAAAGAATCTGTGGTTGTTTCTGTTCGCGGTTAAATCCGGCTAAAATTATAAAAGGGAACAACAGGTTGGTCAACAGTATCATTACCAAACTTACACCATCGTAACCTAAGGAGAATTGTGAACCCGCAAAAACATAACTTTGTGTGGCAACACCAGTTGAACTACCCGAAAATAGTAGGTAAAAAGTGAGCAACAGGTTTAAAACCGACGAAACCAAGGCCAACTTTTTAACTGTTTCGGCATGTTTCACAAGCAGCAGCAACAAACTTGCAACAAATGGGATTAGAAGTATGATCAACAATATCATGGGGTCAGATTATGAGTATAAAAATGATGAAGAGGAGTATTCCGGCAACCATGGCAAAAAGGTAAAAACTCATGTTGCCTTGTTGCAGTTTGCGCACAAGCGTCCCGAACCTTGCTGTTAGTGTGCCAATGCCATCAACAGCAGGATCGAGAACCGCGTTTTCAACTTTATTGAAAAAGAAATCGGATAGAAAACCCAAGGGCTTTTCAAACAAAGCATCGTAGATTTCGTCGATGTAAAATTTATTGTAAACTACTTTGCCAAAAAACGACATCGGTTCGGAATCGGCTTTTGGCACAGAAGACCTGGTTACAAAAGTGCTGTATGCAAAGTAAATAACCAAACCCAACAAAGCCAGCGAAACCAATATTAGGATGGTTTCGGTTGAATGGCTCATTTCTTCCATCGAAAGGGAAGTGGTTGCACTTTGCAGGAACGAACCAAAATTAGAATTTCCTCCAAAGAGTGAAGGGACATTTAAAAAACCACCGAAAACCGAAAGGACAGCCAAAACAATCAATGGAATAGTCATTGCCTGTGGCGATTCGTGAGGATGGGCATTGGTAAGTCTTTGTTCGCCAAAAAATACCAGATACAACAGCCTGAACATATAAAAACAAGTAATCAATGCGCCTCCAAGGGCCAAGATGTACAAAATAATATTGTGTTCAAATGCTTTGTTCAGGATTAAATCCTTGCTGAAAAAGCCCGAAAAAGGAGGGATTCCGCTAATTGCCAAGGTAGCTGCAAGAAAAGTCCAGTAGGTAATTGGCATTTTGCTTTTCAACCCGCCCATTTTCATAATATCCTGTTCGCCACCCATGGCATGTATCACGCTCCCGGCCCCAAGGAAAAGTAGTGCCTTGAAAAAAGCGTGGGTTGTTACATGGAAAACTGCTGTTGAGTATGCGCCCAAACCAAGGGCAAGAAACATATAGCCCAATTGTGAAACAGTGGAATAAGCCAATACTTTCTTAATATCATTTTGCTTTAGCCCTATAATTGCAGCCATTAAAGCAGTCGCCAATCCAATTCCGATTATAATGTTTAGGGTAATCGGGGCAAGGTTATACAGTATGCTCGATCGTGCAATCATGTAAATTCCGGCAGTAACCATGGTTGCGGCATGTATGAGCGCCGAAACCGGAGTTGGGCCAGCCATTGCATCAGGAAGCCACGTAAATAAAGGAATCTGGGCACTTTTGCCAACCGCGCCAACTAGCAAAAGAATTGTTATCAACGTAATAACTGTCGTGCCTGTTGGGAAAGATGCTGCTTGGGCAAAAACTTCAGAAAAGGTAACAGTCTTAAAAGTAAAGAACAAAAGGATAATCCCAAGTATAAAGCCCAAATCACCGATACGGTTAATAATAAATGCTTTGCGCGCGGCATAATTGTAGGCAGGATTTTTGAACCAAAAACCAATGAGCAGATAGGAACACAAGCCAACACCTTCCCAACCAATGAAAAGCACGAGATAATTGGCACCCATAACCAACAACAACATGCTGAAGGTAAACAGATTCATTTGTGCGAAGAACGTATTCACACGTTCATCGTGGTGCATGTAACCAATAGAATAAATATGGATTAGCGTGCCAACGCCAGTAATTACAAGCATCATGGTAAGCGAAAGATGATCGATGAGGAATGCAAATGGGATATTCATGGAGCCAATGGCAATCCAGTTGAACAGGGTAATTGTGGCCGAATCCTGCCCTGATGATTTCATTACGAAGAACAATGTTGCCGTATATAAAAATGACAACAGTATGGTTGAACTGCCAATTATTCCAGCCATATTATGCATTAAACCCTTACCGGAGAATCCAATAATGAGGAATCCCAGCAATGGGAAAACCGGGACAAGCCAAGCCAGGTTTATAAAAGTGATAGCGCCTACCATTTCAAACGGTTCAAAAGGTTAATGTCAACGGATTCCACATTGCGTTTCATCATAACAACTATCGAAAGGCCGACAGCCACTTCTGCGGCAGCAACTATCATAATGAAAAACACAAAAACTTGTCCGGCAGGGTCGGAGTGATAAGCCGAAAAAGCAGTCAAAAGCAAATTCACTGAGTTGAACATCAATTCGATACACATCAGTATGGCAATTATGTTCCTTCTAAAAAGCACACCCATCAGCCCAATGCTGAAAAGCGTGCCACTCAACACAATGTAGTAATCGAGCGGTATTATTTGTATGGCGGAGGATATTTCTTTCATGTGGGGTAGTGGGTTTTAAGCATCGCTTTCGGTTTTTGCCCTGTAATCGTATTTTTCATTTCCCTAACTCATTTTTTATCAATGCTTCAATGTCGGCGAGTTTGTGCAAAGGTACTGTGTTTAACAATTGTGCCAAATGAACCGCCTCGTTGCCTCGTTTTATCGACACCAGCGGATGCGTGAGCGTATCAAAATCCTTGCTGTCGGGTATCCATTCCAAAAAATCGTTTGGCGTGCATTTAAGGAGTTCGCAAAGTTTTTCTATATCGTTCAAGTTTAGTTTCGCTATCCTGTTGTTTATTACGCGGGTAGCAAAATTGTCGGAATAGCCCGATTTTAAAAGATAGCTGAAAGGCTTTTCAATTCCGCGCGCCTTAAAAACCCTTGAAAAGTTGAATCGTAGCATTTGGCAGCAGTCTATTTATGTTATTTTGATTGAAGTTTTGAAAAATATGTCGTTTGTTTTAAACAATAATCCGTTTACTTTAAAAAACAATTCGTTTACTCTAAAAAACAATTCGTTTACTCTGAAAAACAATTCGTTTACTCTGAAAAACAATTCGTTTACTCTGAAAAACTATTCGTTTACTCTGAAAAACAATTCGTTTATTCTGA